>NZ_JBEOPN010000021.1:0-95744 GCF_040310085.1 Shewanella sp. S1-58-MNA-CIBAN-0166
TATGACGCCAACAGCAGCCGAAATGGCAGCGTAAAGACGCAACTCCTGTTGGTGTACAGATTTAGTTGACCACATCAAAGCTGGATCTATTTCCGTCGCGACCTTTTCGCTGTTTGAAAATGTTGCCGGAACGCTGAGGGTTTGCAAAGGGGTACAAGCGCTTTACCACTTTGCTCTGGTGTGGGTGAAGCGCCACGACGTTAGTGGCCGCTGGCCATAAAAACGGATTCAATTGAGGTTTAAAGCTGGATTAATTTCAACGGCAAGCTTTTCGCTGCGCGCTGACAATTGTGTATGATCCGCCCACTGTATATAGAAAATAAGTTAAAGATGTATCTATATTTGAGTTAAAAAAACGGGATTGGCGCGCAGTAACCAATCCCGTTTTTCAATTTATAGTGCTTAGTGCTTATCAGCTAAGCGCTGGTGTGCGTGTAGGGATCAGGCGCTTGCTGCCTGTCGCTTCAAATGCACCCGCAAACTTGAGCAGGTTGTTGTCGTCATAAGCACGGCCTGCGAAAGTTAACCCTACTGGCATGCCAATATCGGCCATTGTCCCCATCGGCACAGTAACGGTTGGTACACCTAAGTGGCGAATAGCAAGGTTGCCGTTAGCGACCCAAATACCGTTGCTCCAGGCGATGTCAGCTGAAGCAGGATTAATGTGCGCATCTGCTGGACCTACATCTGCCATGGTTGGGAACAGCACTGCATCAAGTTTGAGCTCGTCCATCCAGTCTTCCAGATCCAACTTGCGCGTCTTCTCTAAGCCGCGCAGACCATCCGGTATGCTATCGATTTGGTTATACGACTTGAGACCTCTTTTGGCCATGTTGACGTACTCATCCATGCCAGCTGCGAGGTCGCCCTCACGGTTTGGCAAAGTGCCTAAGTCATGCGGGAAAATCAAATGCCCATTAACGTCAGCTAATTTGTTCAGTTTAGGGTCATTGTTAGCACGTAAAAATTCATCTAAAGCCCAGCCCGATAGTGCCCACAGCTCATCCTCGAGAAACTCAGGCGTGACGATGCCGCGATTGAACACGGTCGGCGCACCAGGTCGGTCACCTTCGCAGTTGGAAACCAGCGGGAAGTCCACTTCAATGACCTCAGCTCCGGCAGATTCCAGCGCTTTGCGTGCAGCTTGCCAAAGGTCGATCACCGACGCTCGAGTATTAATGCGCTGACCAGTCGGGCCGCCAATGCCCGGGTTTTCGCTGGTGCCAGCCAATTCGTCTTTATTAATGTACATGCGCGGCACCCCAAAACGCTTGCCTTTAAGCGTGTCAGCTTGAGCGGCAAGATCCAGATACGATGCTGGACGCACGGTTGATGCTTTTGGGATATCAACCCAAGGTTGTAGACGCCATAAATCACCACGAGTAATAGGGTCGTCTGCCACAATAACGTCAAGTACTTCAAGCATATCGGCCATAGTACGAGTATAAGGCACTACAACATCCATCGTCGGTGTTAACGGCCAGTTACCGCGCACAGAGATTACACCGCGTGATGGAGTATATGCACACAGGCCATTGTTCGATGCAGGACCACGACCGCTCGACCATGTCTCCTCAGCTAGGCCGAAAGCAGAATAACTTGCGGCGGTACCAGTACCCGCGCCATTGGAAGAACCTGAGGCAAAGGGAGCTGTAAGATAATTAGCATTGTATGGGCTTTCGGCACGGCCATAGTGACCGCGCTGCATACCACCATTAGCCATAGGTGGCATGTTGGTTTTACCTAAGCAAATGGCACCCGCTTCGCGCAGGCGCTCAACAGCAAATGCATCATATTGAGCAATTAAGTCCTTAAACGCTGGACTACCAGAAGCCGCAGTGAGCCCTTTAACTAAGTAGCTGTCCTTGGTAGTGTAAGGAATACCATCGAGTGGACTCAGCGTTTCACCACGCGCTCGGCGCGCATCAGAAGCTTCAGCTTCCTTAATCGCATCTTGATTGTGAACCACCAGCGCATTTAGCTTGGTCTGTGTCGCTGGGCCGTCATAAACCTCAACCCGAGCTAAATAAGACTTCACTAACTCAACCGCTGTGGTGCGACCGGATTCGAGGGCTGCACGCAGCTCGGCAATAGAAACCTCAGTGACTTCGAACATGTTACGACCTCTTCTTAAAAGCCAAAAGTATTGACAGTCAATTTTATTAAAACAATAGTGACATTAATGGTCATTGTGTTCTCGTTGGTTTTTACTTACTGTCCAGAGGGGATCTGCTGGGTGATGCAATGGATGTTACCACCACCTAATAAAATCTCACGGGCAGGCACACCGACAATGTCATACTCAGGGAAAATTTCTTGCAATTTTTGAGCTGCAATATCGTCAGTTGCTGGGTCGAGTAGTGGGAACACAATGCGATTGTTGGTAATCAAAAAGTTCGCATAAGAACCCGCTAAGCGCTCGCCCGCGGTGCGTGGAACACCAGTCCCCTCTACTACGCCTTGCGCTTCTTCTTCTGTGCAATACAAAGGACCAGGCTGTGGTAGTAAATGGACTTTTAACTTACGCCCCTGTGCATCAACAGTATTTTGCAAAATATCCAAAGCGGCTTTTGAGCGAGGATACTGCGGATCGGTTTGATCATCAGTCCAGTGTAAAACCACTTCGCCTGGGCGAGCAAAACAGCATATATTATCAATGTGTCCGTCGGTCTCATCCATGAATACGCCGTCTGGCAACCAGATAAACTGCTGCACATTTAAATATTCAGCCAGTAATGCTTCTATCTGTTCACGAGTCAAATCTGGGTTGCGGTTGCTGTTAAGTAAACATTCAGCCGTGGTCATGCAGGTGCCTTCACCATCGACATGAATTGAACCACCTTCAAGAATAAGCGGAGCCTGATAACGCTCAAAACCATGCTGCGTAAGCATTTGTTGCGCGACTTGCTCGTCCTTATCCCATGGTGAATACAAACCACCGTTATCACCGCCCCAGGCATTAAAGCCCCAGTCAACACCTCGGCATTCGCCCTTGGCATTCACCACTACAGTAGGACCGGTATCGCGAGCCCAGCAATCGTTGCTATCTATTTCGACCAACGTAACGTGAGAAGGCATAACCGTTTTGGCCTCTGCCAAAAACGCCTTAGGTACCCCCATGTAAACTGGGGTAACAGCACCAATGGCATCGGCCACTTTAGCAAAGGTAGCCTGAGCATAAGCCCCTGCAGAGCGCCAGTTGTCAGGACGATATGGCCAAATCATCCACACAGCTTGCTGCGCCGCCCATTCGGCGGGCATGCTAAAACCATCTTGAGATGGTTTAGTGGTTAACTGCGTGGCATCCACATTCACGTTTGTCATGAATTTTATCTCCAGTAATGCTTAAAAACGATAAGGGTGAGCGCCCTAACATAGGACGACAGAATAGAAATACACCTAACATTAATCAAATAAACAAATCGAAATAGCGTATTCATCACGCGGATAGCTAGGCCGAAATTGCCACGTCCTACTAGGTGAGTTTTAGCTTCGTTGAAATATGACTGTATATCATATCATTTAAGACTGCTTGCGCTAAATAGTTGTATGCATAGGATAGATAAGAATTTATATGATAAAATGCTTGTAAGTTTATTGCACATTAGATGAGTGAAATTACTTTAGGGCAGAAACGGAGTTAGTTTTCTCGACCAGGAAATGGACAAATTCAACTCTGAACTTGAGGACGTTGAAGACTCTTTAAAAAGAATCCATCAGCCTTTCATGCATATCTGACCTATATTGATATTGGAAATGTCATAGTGATGTCGGCAACATCATTGACCATATGCTTCAAGGCATCCTGCCTATCAAATTACCAATTCTTTTATAAACAGTAAAGAAGGGATGGCTGTTGATCCCCTCTTGGCCAGTGCAGGGTGGAACCTTGCGATCGACTCTTGTTTCTAACATTGATGTGGCCGCAGGCCATAAAATCTAAACAATAAAAGAAGAACTGGATTCCGGCTGATAAGCATTACCGGAATGACAAGATTCATAAATCAACAATGATTAAACCTTAAGTCGCCACATATCAAAAGCTTCTTGGCAAAGCTGTTCTCTAAATTTCGGGTGGGCAATGTCGATAAGCGCACGGGCTCGTTCTCGTAACGATTTACCGCGTAAATAAGCGGTTCCATACTCAGTAACAATATAGTGTACATGCGCACGGGTGGTTACCACGCCAGCGCCTGGCGATAAAACGGTGGCAATCCGCGACACGGTGCCATTAGCCGCAGTACTGGGTAATGCGATAACAGAACGACCACCTTCAGAAAGCCCCGCGCCGCGTATAAAGTCCATCTGACCGCCTACACCGGAATATATTTGAGTACCCAATGAATCAGCACAAACTTGCCCTGAAATATCGACCTGCAGTGCTGAGTTTATCGACATCACATTAGGGTTTTTACGGATAATAGCCGTGTCATTAACCTGCTCAATATCCATGAATATTACCGATGGGTTGTCATCAACAAAATCATAAAGTCGTTGGCTACCTAATGCAAAGCCTGTCACTGTCTTGCCGGGATAGACTTTCTTACGGCTATTATTGATCACGCCAAGCTCGACCAAATTAAGCACGCCATCAGAAAATAACTCAGTGTGAACGCCTAAATCTTTATGTTCGCTTAAGCACGCCAGCACGGCATCTGGAATAGCGCCAATGCCCATTTGTAAGCAAGCGCCATCAAGTACCAATTTGGCCACATTCTGGCCGATGGCCAAGCTTATCGCATCACTTGGGGCGAATAGGTGTTGTGGTAGCGGCATGCTCTGCTCATACACGGCAGCGAACTTATTGTAATGAATAAAACCGTCACCATGGGTGCGAGGCATCATGGGGTTAATGTGAGCAATGATTTTTCCCGCCATTTGGCAGGCTGCTAAGGTTGCCTCTACCGATATGCCTAAAGAACAGATACCATGTTTATCTGGTGGGGAAACTTGAACGATGGCGGTGTCGATATGCTGTTCGCCGGAACGAAACAACTTGGGCACCTCAGAGAGAAAAATTGGCACATAATCGGCATCACCTTGTTGTAGCAGTGACCTTGTGGGTGAACCAGTAAAAAAGCAACGATGGCGAAGATGATCCCTTAAACGGGGATCACTTAGCGATTCAGCCCCCTCGGTATGCAACTGCAATAATGTTAAACCATGCTTTGTTAACGCATGTTGGGCTAATGCATCGAGCAGTAATTTTGGCGTTGCCCCCATCGAATGAGTCCACAAGGTTTCACCGTTTTCAATTAAGGATACGGCCTCTAAAGCACTGCTACAAATAATTGGTTTCATTAATATTACTCAAGGTAATTAAGCTATTTGTAGTGTAAGCGGTTCATTAACGCTTTAATAGTGTGGACGATGCTAACGTTGAACTAGCACAAAATAGTGGAGAAATTGAGACATATAGGACGTTAATTGATAATAAGTGATGTCTAACTTACGGCTGCTTCAGTTAATCAAAACGACTCTTTAACGCCAATCACAATATCGCCGCCGTTATGCTCAAAAGGATAAAAAACCAACATAATTAAAGGGAATTATATAACACTGCCCTCGCTAGCTTTTTAGCCATACAGGTTGTGCGGATAAATTAACTGAGAGATTGCGAGGAAGGGCTGAAGTTTAACTCAGCCCTCATTAATGAAAACGTTAGGCTATTTTAAATGTCGCCACTTGACGTTGCATTGAACGAGCCAGTGATTGTAAGTCGTTGACAGAATGGGTGAGTTTTTCAGTCGCCGCTGATGAGGCTTTAGTAATATCATTTATTGCGATGATACTTTTATTGATGCTCTCAGCCACATAGGATTGTTCTTCTGCAGCGGTAGCAATTTGGGTATTAAGCTCATTGATACTGTCGACCGAAGTGACAATTTCACTTAGCACAACACCTGCACTACTCGTTTTATCGTTGGCATTATTAACTAGAACCAAGCCCTCATCCATTGAAGAAACCGCAAGCACGACACTTTTTTGTAACCCGCCAATCATGGTTTCAATTTGCAGTGTTGAGTCTTGAGTACGCTTAGCTAGAGTACGAACTTCATCAGCAACAACAGCAAATCCTCGACCTTGTTCACCGGCTCTTGCTGCTTCAATGGCGGCGTTTAGGGCTAAAAGGTTAGTCTGCTCGGCAATACCTTTAATGACACTTAACACTTGACCAATGTTTTGACTTTCTTTAGCGAGATGAGATATCACCTCCGCCGTGGTGCCAATTTGATTAGATAACTGCGATATACTGTCGATTGAATTTCGAACAATAATATTACCATTTTCAGCATGATCATTAGCTTGTTTCGCCTGTTCAGCAGCAAAATTGGTACTTTGAACGACTTCAGCCACTGTTGCGGTCATTTCATTCATAGCCGTTGCGGTTTGTTCTGACTCATCTTGCTGCTGTATCATTCTATGGTTAGTGTCTTCTGTGAAACGCTGCAACTCTTCTGATGAAATATTGATGGTATTAGCGGCATCTGAAATTGATTCGATAATGCTTCTTAGATGGGTGATAACGCCTGTAAGGCTCGTTGAAATCATGCCTAATTCATCATCATTATAAGGAGTAAACACTTGGGTTAAATCTGAGTTTTGCTTGATGAGCTTTAGTTTCATCAAAATATCAGTCACAGGCCTCATCACACTGCGCAGCACCCAAATGGTTAACACGACACTGATAACAACTGCACATAACGTAAAGAAAATAAATAACTGAACTGATGATTGGTATATATCTTGAGTTAATCGCCATTCATCGCCTGCTACTTTTATTTGCAATGACACTAATTCGGCTATTTTACCGCTAATGGGATCAATTACGCCGTATAAAGGCATAATATCATCGGTCAATTGACCTGAAATATTCCCCGACATGTTTTGCAGTTTATTGATAAGAAAATCAATTCTCTCATCCGCAGGACCAAACATATCATTGGCTTCAATACTAAGTTGGCTCTCTTTGGGTGTTAACGTAGTGGCTAAATATTTTTTCCACAGGGTATCAATATTACTTTTTGCACTCATTAATGTCTCAGCAGCATCTTGAGCGGTTGAGCCGCCAGCATTGGCTTTGTTTATTGCATCAATGACTAAGACAGCATAGTCATCACCAATGATTTTTAAATCTTCTAATGGCACCACCCGATCAGAATAGATCCTCATCACTCCATCTTCGATTTTCCCCATCATATTGACAGCAATTCCACAAATTATGATGAGAATGGCTAATGGAATTAATGAACTAATGAGCATTTTTTGTTTAATTTTAAAATTCAGCATAATAGACCACCAAGTAAAAATAAATTAACTATAAAAGCTCGATCAATCCTTGGAGGAACTTTACGATGAAAAACAATAACCAATGCAAATGTTACAATTATGTTATTGAGAGTTTTAATGTAATATAAAATATAACTCCAATCAAATATATAAATCACATTTTTATGCCTATACTCATCGATATATATGATTTTTTTTCAAGGTATTAAAAATCTGTAAACTAAATTTTTTAAATAATGAGAAAACGATTCAACACGACAAAAATAAGTTGGAGAACTTAGAATCTTGGTCTTATAAAAAACACTTTGCAGATATGTGCAGCTAAATCAGCAACAAGCAGTTTACGTTAAAGTTAACTAGCAACCAAAAGCAACGATAAACACAAACAACTCGATAACTTTAAGCTTACAATTCAATATATTAGCTAGAATAAATGAAAAAATATAATTATCGTTATCGAGAATTTACTTTAACTGACTAAAATTAAATAATTACTTTAGATCGAGTCCAAGATATACAGTTAACGAGATCACCGATCGTTTACTATATAATTGATTGAATAGTAAAAATATATCAGCACCTCTAAATGAATAAAATATTACTCGTGATGACTTTTTAATAATTTAAGTATAAACGAAACGGTTTTTATGAGACGTTCAATTACTCAATCATTTTATTCGCAGATTAAATCATCAAAAAGATGAATTATTCAACTTCACGGCAAGCAACCGAGAAACCCTATCACAATCGTAAATATGCATTCCTAAATCAGTATGTTACCGTACATACTGCTAATTTAGATTCAGCGCAATCAAAAATTATACAATGACAATCAAGTGAATAAGCCTAAATCGGGCGACAATGAATAGGCCGTCTGATTTTCCCCTTTAGAATAACTGAGGTGAGATATGGATGTATCTAACGCGTCGAGACGGACCTTTATAAAACAATGTGTTATTGGCGGGGTCGCGGTATATTCCGCGCCTTTACTGTGGGAAATGAGTCGGGCCAATGCGTCCATCATTTCGCCTGAACTGGCTGCACAATGGCAAACTCAGGTTAGCGGCCAATCTAAACCCAAATTTCGTAACGACGGTATTGCTAAAGTCACCGGTCAAAAAGTTTATGGTCGTGACTACCGGGCAATGGACATGGCAGGCTGGCCAAAACAACAAGGCTACGCGTTTATCTTACGCGCTGCAGATGCATCCCATGTCTATCAAGGGTTCTCCCTCGACCACCTCCCAGCTTCAGCTAAGCCTTATAAAGTCATTACTGCAGCAGACCTTGCCCGCGACAAAGTTAAATTGCCTGAGTTTTACGGTGACAATATGTTATTGCCCGAGGGACAAACAGCAGATTATCTTGGTCATGCGGTAGCCATATTATTATTCGATAGTTTCCCTGCATTTAAACAAGCTAAGTCATTGTTGCAGTTCGACAATACCTTATTGCGCTTTGGTGAAAAAACGCCCTTTGTGTCAGACACTAAAGACCCTTATGCCAGCTGGCGTCTTATTCGGGTTGAAGGCGAAAATGGTGCCCGTGAAGATACTTATAGCCCACTACACGATGGACTATTTTTCCCCAGCGTTAAGCACCACAAACCGGTATGGTCAGGTGATGCTAATGCTCAAGGCTCGGTTTCTGAGCGCGGGCTGTATTATGCTGGCGAGATAGAAAAACAGATTGCGAGTGCCAAAGCAGATCAACAGTGGCAAATACTAGAGCGCGAATATCGCACTCAAATCATCGATCCTATGATGATGGAGCCTGAGGCCTTTAATGGCTGGTTTGATGCCAGCAGCCAAACCTTTCATACCGTTATTACTTCTCAGTCGCCGCAAGACTTTCAAGAGATGGCCGTACACATGCTGTCATCTGGGCCATTGGCTGACAAAGTCAAAAATCTAGTAGTGCATTCTCCTTATATTGGTGGCGGTTTTGGCGCTAAAGATCACTCAATATTCCCGTATTATGGCGTGTTGGCAACCATTTACGCCAACGGTCCGGTTCGGTTAGCTAACGACCGCTTCGAGCAATTTCAATCCGGTCTTAAGCGTCATCCTTTCATCATGAAAAGTCGTTTAGCCGTTGATAAAGCAACCTTGAAAATTCAAGCGTTAACCTCACAGATGACAGTTGATGGCGGTGGTCGAGTTAATTTCAGCCCATCGGTCACCTCTGTTGGGGCGACGGCAATGCAAAGCATTTACTACACCCCACGTAACGATATTATCGCCACATCTTATGCGTCACGTAACCCTGATGCAGGCTCGATGCGCGGTTACGGTACATTGCAATCGATGACCGCAATGGAAGGCATGATCCACGAGATGGCCGCTGAGTTAAAGGTTGATCCCTTTAAGTTACGCGCGGCTAACGTGATGGAGTCAGGACAGCGTAATACTCAAGGTGCTATCCCTAATGGCACGCTTAGATACCGTGAAATGCTCGACATGGCCGAACTAGACCCTGTGTGGCAAAACCGTGCAGATAATAAAGCGCGTTATGAGGCTAAAAACCCAGGCATGCTTTACGGCGTTGGTTTTGGTATTGCGACGAAAGATTATGGTACCGGTGCTGCAGCACCAAGTGCGGCGGTTAGATTATCTAAAGACGGTAAAATAACCTTAGAAATTGGTTTTATCGAAATGGGTACTGGTACTCAAACGTCACAAGCCGTGGTAGTCAGCGAGTCATTAGGTAGTTTTGCTCATGAAGTGAAACTTGCTGAGATAGATATTTGGGATGCAATGCAATTAGTGCAAACCGACAATCCATACATTATTTCGCAGCAGCGCCAAGATGAAATGACGGCAAATCCACGTTGGACACCGGTTAAAGCCATGGCATCGTCGGCATCTATGTCGGCATATTATCAAAGCCATGTCACTCGTATTGCCGCCGATATTATTTATCGTCACGGACTCTGGCCTGCTGCGGTGTCGATTTGGAACGAGCTGTATTTCAACACCCCAATGGGCAAAACTAATCTCAATCACTCTCGTGACGGCCGCTGGACTGATGGCAAGCTTACCGCTATGGGTTTCCCGCCGCTTTCAATCGACATTCTCGCTAAACGAGCCCACGATTTGGGCTTAGTGGTTGGCGTAATGGGTCATGCCTTTAACCGTTGGGCTTGGGCCGAAGCTGATTTTGAGATTTTCGGTACCAAAGAACGCATTGCACTGGATGCATTGGCACTGCAATACGGCGAGGGTGACAAGTATCATGGCAGCGCGGATCGCAAAGCCCGCATGAGTTCAAACGGCTATCACTTAATCGATCGTCAAGCTATGAGCTATCCTAAAGCCGAGCTGAATAACGCCATGGTGACTTACTACGCTCCATGCGCCACTTTAGTAGAAGTAGCCGTTAATGAAGGTAATGGCGAAGTCAGTTTATTGAGCTCTCATACCTGGTTAGAAGCCGGTAAAGTGATTGTGAATGAGTTAGTTGAAGGCCAAATTCAAGGCGGTCTTGCTATGGGAATTGGCCATGCATTGCATGAAGAATTACCACCATTTGAAGCCGGCGCTGGTAATGGCACCTGGAATATCAATCGTTATAAGGTGCCGTTAGCGCGACATGTTGGTGTTTGGAGCCAGCGACATACTATTTTACCGCAGTTGTCCGAAACCGATCCTAGCCGCGGCATCGCCGAAGTGGTGATGATACCTGTTGTTTCCGCGCTGGTTGAAGCCGTTTACCAAGCTACCGCAGTGCGTTTTTACGAACTACCAATGACAGCGAAAAAAATCAAGGAGGCCATGGCATGAGCCAGTCAATTAAGTTAACCATAAATAACCAAGCTGTGGGCCCGATTGACGTTGGCGATGGCATCATGATGATTGAGTTTTTGCATGAGTATTTAAACCTCACCGGGACTAAATTTGGTTGCGGCGCGGGTGTATGTCATGCCTGCACGGTAATCGTCGATGACGAACAAGGTATGAGCGAATCGGTTCGTACTTGCATCAATGGCGTCGAGCGTTTCAATGGCAAATCGATTCGCACTATTGAAGGTCATGCTAAGCAAAATGCCCAAGGTGAAATCACTGCACTTAGCCCTGTACAGCAAACATTTTTAGAACATTTCTCGTTTCAATGTGGTTGGTGTACTTCAGGCTTTGTCAATGAATCGACTGCACTGATTGAACGACTAGAGCGTAAACCTATAGCCAAAGATCAAGTTGAGCAAGTCATTGAAGATGCCTTGGGCGAACACGTCTGTCGTTGTACGGGTTATGTAAAATACTATGCGGCGATCAAAGATTTGATCCTCAAGACAGAGGGGCTAACCCTGTCATGAAGCCATTATATCAATATCACTTAAGCCGTTTAATAAAGGCGCAAAAACATCTCCGCCAAAATCTTTTACTCAGCTTAGGCCTAAGTTTAGGCTTGGGTTTGTTCGCCTGTTCCAGCAGCGCGGCTGATAAGGCGAGCAATAACAGTAGCGATATCGAACGTGGGGCTTATCTGATGAAGATAGGCGACTGTGTGGCTTGTCATACCGCGGTAGGCGGACGAGAGTTAACCGGTGGACTGCCGTTCGAAACCCCGTTTGGGGCGGTATTCTCAACCAATATCACCTCAGATAAAGATACCGGAATTGGCAAATACAGTTATGACGAATTTTTTGATGCCATGCATCACGGTGTCGGTATTAACGGTAATTTGTACCCCGCTATGCCCTACACGTCTTATAGCCTGTTAACCGATGAAGATACCAAAGCGATTTATGCCTACTTGATGAGCACCAAACCCATCAAGCAAGCTAATCTCGATAATGATGTCTCTTTTCCTTTTAACGTTCGATTTGGTCTCAAGGCGTGGAACTTAATCGCTCATGATGCTGAAAAATTTGCCCCCAAGAAAGACAAAAGTGAGCCCTGGAACCGAGGTAATTACTTAGTCAATGCGCTAGGCCATTGTGGTGAATGCCATACTCCTAGAGACAGCTTATTTGCCATGGAGCAGGATGAGCATTTTCAAGGCGCCGTTATCGAGGGCTTAGAAGCATCAGATATTACCCCTGCTGAACTTAACCGACAAAACTGGACTCATGACGATTTAAAGTCTCTGTTTACTGAAGGTTATTCTCGTAAAGGTACAGTCTTTGGTGGCATGTATCCTGTGGTATACCACAGCTTTAGTCACTTAACCGATGCCGACATGCATGCAGTAAGCAGTTACTTACTTGATACTGACGAGACTGTAGAAGCCAAACCACTGACCTTTAACGGCCACCAGCGTGAATTACCAGGATATAACCTATACATGGGATATTGCGCTGGATGTCATGGTCAAAATGGTGAAGGTCGACCTAATGTGGCTCCGGCAATGGCCGGTAACGCCACATTAGATAAAGCCAGCCCGCACAATATCGTTGCGGTAATGCTTAAAGGTATAAAGAGCCAACATTACAATACCACCACCAGCTTTTATGCCATGCCTGGTTATGCCGATGAGTTAAGTGATGAACAGCTTAAAGACTTAAGCAATTATCTGCGCGTCACATGGAGTAATCAGCCAGGTGATGTAGATTTGAATACAATTAATGATTTAAAAGAAGTGATATTCGAACGCGATTAACCATTGTAGTCCGTTGTAGAATATCCGTTTATGCAAAAGCCGACATTTGGTCGGCTTTTTCGTTTCACTAACGATTAATGGCAAAACTAACGCCATAACAAGGTTTACCCAACGAGGTTACAACACATCGTTAAGGTCTTGTATTGCATCAATTACCATACCTGTACCAATGCTAATCAACAGCAAATCAGTACCAACACGGACAATCTTTTGTCCTTCTGGCGTACGACCTAGCTGAACAGTAAGCGCAGATGGTACATCGTAGTAAACAACATCAGCAGGTAACGAGTAGCCTTTTCGCCATTGCTTAGCACTGCCCGGTGGTTGGCAACGATTGTGTTTTTTGGCTAATCCTGGTGGACAATGCTTAGCATCACGGTTGGTATAATAGTAATTATTAACGATGACTTGGCGATCGTTACTAAAATAGGTCTGATAAGTTTCTTCCTGTTCGTGATCATGCTTCTTGTCATGCTTTTTTTCATGTTTTTCAGATTTATGTTTACCGCTATTACCATGCGAGTCGTTGTCTTTAGCAACGCTGTAACCGGAAGCACACACCATTAAGGTGCTGATAATGATGAGAGGTAGTATATGTCGATTCATAAAATGGATTCCTTTGCGATTAAATAGGCGCTTGTCATAATAGTTAACCAGCGATATGCCTGACCGTTAAAAAAACCAATACTATTAATATTACGGTTGATATGGGTGCAAAGGTAGTTGTATTGCGCTCTAATGTCGACACTAATCTATATTATTGTTAATTAATGTTCGCGTAGAATCGTTACTTTTGTTTCAATACCAATTGTGAAAACAACACCTTATTCGTTCCGCATAACCCCAGCAATATTTGATGTTTTAATCCTTATGACGTTACTCGTTAAGACTTTTTTATCGTTGATAAAGGGACACAGAAAAGCAGCGAATATACAAAAAATTGATAAACAAGAGTGCGTTTGCCCCTTAAGATTTTAATAATACCGTTAACATCCAACGATTACCGTTGTGATGACAGGCTCTCCAGTACTCTGCCAGTGATACTGAAAGTAACAACTGGTTGCAATAACTTCGGCTGCAGTCGGCTCTGCAAGGGCAAGTGCACTTTTGGGGGCTGCAACAACAGCATAGCTGCTATTAGATGTAAAAATGCGATATGACCAATCATTCATTTCTAACCCAGCCGCTTTAAAGATTTCTGACGACGTTGTATAACCGGCATTAAAACCGCTACCACTAGTATTGGCCGCTGCGGCCCAAGGTTGGTAATGACTGCCTTTAACACCCGAGAATTCAACCGTATCTGTAAGCGCATTGCCTGAGGTTAATGTTTTTGTTTTAAATAACATCACTGCTGTTTTAATTGAGCCTGTGGCACCTTTGATTGCTGCAATATGTGCATCTGTTTTTAAATTAATAAACTTAGGCGCTGCGACAACAGCCAATACGCCAAGAATAATAATGACAACGACAAGCTCTATAAGGGTGAAACCGGATTGACGAGAGGAAACGATACTGCGGTTAAGTTTGATCATATGATGAATGCCTCCTGATACAGTAAACAAACTGCTCAGCTAGAAAGAGTTTACTTAAAACAATTACATGAGACGTTATTTTAACCTAAACACGAGCTTAAGTTATAGAGGCTTTCATCATAGTTTTGCGTATTGAGCCTTGTTGTATTATGCCTTGTTGTATTGAGCCTTGTTGTATTAAGCCTTGTTTAGCACCTAGGTTATTTAGCCTTTAATGCCTGTTGCGAAAATAAAATACCATCCCAGCCATGTTGCATAAACTGACGAATATTTTGATGATCCGTCCCTTGCGGCGTCGCCACAACATCTCGGTAATGTTGGCCAAACATAGCCAAGGTTTGTTGCACCGTTAACTGATGAATTTGCCCAAACGCAAACACCTTACAAGAACCGGAATTTTCTCCAGCGTCATTAAGCTGATCACCATTTTTAAATGCACTTATCGTGAAGTCATACTGGCCATCAATGACAGCCATAGTCTCTTCAAAACGGATAGTATCTGCTTGCGATGTTAGCGATGAAATAAACGGGTTAATAGCCGTTGATGGCATAAAATTGGCCCTGCCTTAAGTTAAAGTTAAAGTTAAAGTTAAAATAAAATTGAATTAAAAGAAAAATAAACAGTAAAACTCCCGACACTATAGTTCGAGACCTTATCAAAATGATCACATTTACTATAGTGAAAAAGACTCAAGCAAACGATTAAAAAGCTCAAAAGCAAAGCGAGGCCCATACCCTCTGTAACTGCCTACTACAATGTTAAATTCAATAAAGTTTGCAAGCATAGACCATCGACACTTAATCCAACTTTAGTGCAGTAAAATCTGGCCGTGGTAACCTTTCCAACTTACTGTATAAATACATCACCACCAACGACAATAATGCGCCGATGATAAACAACCAATATCCACCAAGATGATCCAGTATAATCCCGCCGCCCAGCGGCGCAAATGCAAACCCCAAATCATAAAATGAAGCTGCGCCAAAGTACGCTCCACGTAAATGTTTAGGGGCTAGCCTGTCAATGTGCACGTTCATCGTTGGGAATAAAATGGTTTCTGCTAGGCTCATAACAACAACAGCGCCAATCCAGCCCCAAAACAAATCAATGGGGTTATACGCTAACCAAACTTGTGAACAAACCAACAGCATCAATCCAAACTGAATCCGATGCACCAAACTGTAACCAGCCATTAATCTTAACAATAAAAATTGGGTCGAGATAATGACTAAGGCATTGGTAAAAATCATTGCCGAAATCAGTGTTAATAAATCGGGGGCATTTGAACGAGTAAGATATTGGATCAGCGAACAGTCCATTTGCGCGTAAATAAACATACACAAAATGTTTGCAAAAATAAGACCTTGCAGTAATTTATCTTGCCATAAAATCGACATTATTTGCTTTCGATTCATCATAGCAGGTTTACGCTTAACAGCAGCTGTTGCATCGCCCATAACTGGAATGAGTCCATCTGCAACCAGCTCTGGAGCCGATGAATGAGTCTGGCGAGCTTGATGCCTAAAACCCCAAAATAATAACCCCAATAAAGCAGCAAAAGCCGCAGCGGTAATGTAAAAACTCGACTGTTTTCCGGTTAAGCCCAACCATATTCCTAACATTGGCCCTACGGCGCAACCTACGTTAACGATAAAGTACAGTGATTGCATCGCCAACTCACGGGTTTTAGGATCGTCAATAATGTCGCCAATGGTGGCAGACGTTAGTGGCCGCCATATTGCAGTCGCAATAGAACACAGTGTCATGACGACCACATAGCCTTTGACGGAATCGACTTGCGCCAGTAATGAAAACGAGATGATATAAAGCACACCGGTAAAGTACATTAGCTTGTGGCGGCCGATTCGGTCTGACAGTGCACTACCAATAAAGCTGGTAAATACCGATATAATCGCCGCACTCGACAGTACTAAACCCACTTCTGTGGCGCTTAAAGCAAATTTTTCATACAAAATGACAGCCAAAAATGGCCACACCATGTAATAACTACCGCGAGTAATAAACGAGCCAAATAACAGTATCCACATTAATCGTGGAAATTGCTTAAACCGCGCTACAGAAATATCGCTATGCACTTTTTATCCTTAAAGAGTGATGCTGAAATAGATTATGACAGACTAAATTGATGGGGTTGTTATAGAGCTAATCCTAACGGCATTTGCGCGGATGAACCACTATTTATTGCCTAATCCTATGTTATTACTGATCATATAAGCTAATAGCTGTTTTTCATCAGCTCTATTTGACAGCGATAATCCTTGAACCACACCTTGTTGATCACTTTGGTTACGGTGCTGCCCTAATTTTTGCTTACCTTGTAACTCATCGATGACAATCTTAAAACCAACAATGCCCTTGGCTAGTTTTTGTTGGTAATCATCGGCAATAAAGCCACCACTTTGTAGTAATGAAGGTTCATATTGTTGGATGGTAGATTCGAGTACTTGTGCGGTGGTCGCATCATCAGTTAATTCAATAATGCCTTTTGCATGTACTACGCTGTAATTCCAAGTCGGAACCGCTGGATAGGAGTCATACCAAGTGGGTGAGATAATACCAATTCCAACAATTATGTGACATTTCAGAGTCGCTCAGGTTTTTCAGTTTGCGGCGCATTGTTGAAAGAATGGTCGTTCCCTTATAAAACAATGCAACAAAAAAGTGGAAAGCCTGAGAGCCTCCCGCAGGGCGGGTTTCAGCACTCTCTATGCTACTTAATAAAATTTTGACGTAGAACAACTATGCCTGCAATCTTATTACTTGCCTATAGAGTGCTGAATTCCCGCTGAATGGCCAAATAATTGTTGGAGTTGGTATCAGCGTGCGGGCCATTGAAAATACAAAGGACTCTAGTACCCGCAACACTTTTCCAATGCGGATTACTACGGGCAAAATGGCCATACAAGGTACCATTTTCGCCCTCTGAGGCAATGAGTAATAACGGTAAGTGCGAGCCCTCTAAATCAATAGACACAACAGTCGCAAAACCATATCGGTTGATAAACAGATGTATTAACTCTCTGGCTCCCATATCCCACTTATCAGGCACTTGCATCATTCACTCTTTACTAAAATAGTCTATAAAGTCTTTATAGTGAATCTGACGACTAAATACCATCGTTTTATAGATTTCTACCGATTGTTATAAATGGCCTACTTTGACTAAAATCACCGTGTCTTGCTCCACATACGGATTATGCTGACTTAAATGCGGACTGCGGATCCATGTGCCTGCAGGATAACGGCCAAGCTCATCGATAAACTCTCCGCTAATGACATAGATTTCTTCGCCGCCAAAATGACGGTGTGGTTGAAAATGTGTCCCCGCAGGCCACTTAACTAATGCAGTCGACTCAGTACCATGTTGGTGTAGCGGCATAACCTGCAACTGACCATGACCTTGCAACCATTCTGTCTCATTGGTATTAATGGCCACTTGTTGTGAGTCTGTAGGTTGAAACTGGTGCAGCTTAACCAACAACGTACAACCTTCTACGCTAAATGGAGCATGGACAAAACCTTCAGGATTACGCAAATACGTGCCTGCAGGATAGTCACCGGTTTCATCAGAAAACACCCCGTCGAGCACTAAAATCTCTTCGCCTAACGGATGAGGGTGTGAGTTAAATTTAGCACCAGCTTGATAGTTTACAATGCTGGTCGCATGGCCACGCTCAGCCTCTTCGCGCGCTAGGCGTTTACGTAATACGCCCGCTACGGGGCTATTTTGCCATTCAAGATCGGCAGTGTTAATCACCACTCGTTGGCTAAAATCCATGTTTAACATATTGCTACCTTACAACTGTTTAATTGCCACTAGTGTAAGGCTTTAATAATCGATAAAACAGCAGGTACTTTATGGTACCTATAGATATTAATAAGCCAATATTAAAAGTGTATTGATAAAAAAAGCCCATTCAACAAAGTGAATGGGCGTTAATTGTGGTCATTCAGCAGTTAAATACTGTTATTCAGAATCGCTTGGCGTTGTTTTTTATAGGCTTTAGCCGATGCAGGGATCGGTGTTGTACGCCCGGTTTCTAGCCAGTTTTTTAATCGATTAGCATCAGCCATGTGGGTGTATTTACCAAATGAGTCCAGTACCACAAATGCCACTTTACGCTTGTTCATTTCAGTTAACATCACTAAACAATGGCCCGCTTTATTGGTAAAGCCCGTTTTGGTTAATGCAATATTCCAATTGTTTTTAAATACCAGTTTATTGGTGTTTTGAAAATCTAAGGCATAACGTGGTGATTCAAAGTTAACGTGCTTTTTAGTGGTCGAGCTCAGCTTGCCCAATAACGGATACGTTTGACTGGCTTTAAGCAATAATATGAGATCGTTAGCGCTAGATACATTGTCAGGTGACAAGCCTGTTGGTTCAACATAACGGGTTTGGCTCATGCCCAGTGCGGTCGCTTTGTCGTTCATTGCACGCACAAAAGCCTTAAATCCACCTGGATAATTATGTGCAAGTGAGGTCGCGGCACGATTTTCTGACGACATTAATGTTAATAGCAACATGGTTTCACGAGTCACCACGCTGCCTAAACGCACTCGTGAATAAATATTGCGCATCACAGGTGAGTCAGTAATTTTTACTGAGATTTTTTCATCTAATGCAAGCTTGGCATCCAATGTCACCATGGCAGCCATTAACTTGGTAACTGACGCAATAGGCACAGGTTGATTTGGATTACTTGAATATAAAACTTCATTGGTGGCTAAGTCGACCAACATAGCACTACCAGAGGCTAACTCTTGTTGAGGTTTGATTTGCACAACTTGTGCTGCAAATGACATTGGGCTGCTCAACGAAGTTGAACATAATAAAGCGCAGGCAAAAAAGAAACGAAGTTTCATTAACATCACTTGAAAAATAAACCTAATAAGTCCACTGAGTATACGATAAAGGATTAGACCGACAATAGATAAATAATCACTATTAGTAAGTTTTTAGTGAATTTGGCGCAGTTTGAGTCAAAAGCATTCGCAATGACTCATCTCAATCCGGCTCAAGCTAAGTGATAAACAGCTAAACGATAACCCTGCATTCGCCAAGCGAGCTATTTTAGTCATAGTGTTGGCAATCGATTAGTGAGGTCTTTGTTATTGAATAAAGGGCACAAGAAGATGAGCTTCAGCACAGATAACGCTTTTTGTTGTCTTCATGTTAAGATTGAATAAGTCGTTTAAAAAGAGAGTATAGATGGACA
Organism: Shewanella sp. S1-58-MNA-CIBAN-0166; assembly: GCF_040310085.1. Lineage (NCBI taxonomy): Bacteria > Pseudomonadati > Pseudomonadota > Gammaproteobacteria > Alteromonadales > Shewanellaceae > Shewanella > Shewanella sp. S1-58-MNA-CIBAN-0166. Next base: position 19,668 of record NZ_JBEOPN010000021.1, read on the forward strand.
TTAACTTGCGTTTTTTTAGTCGATTAAACCCATGGCTCAATAGCTTATTGACCTCGAAAGCTACCCTAAAAACAGAGGCTGATGAAGCGCAACAAGGGCAAATGTCGCTCAAGACTATCGCCAACCAATATCCGCTTCAAGCTCGTCGGGGTCCAATTACTCAGGTGATGCTATATCAGTCACTTTATGCCAGTGATGATTTCGTTGGCCGAGAAAAACAACTCAAGCAAATTACCGATGTGATAAACCAATGGCGTAATCATCACGGCGAAATCAGTGCCATTGTCTCGCCTGCTGGAGCTGGAGGATCATCTTTTTTAGGCCAACTGCCGCCTTTACTGCAAACCATTATCGCCGAAGACACTAAAAAAGCACCGATGCCTGACGTAAAACCGTTGCCGTCCAAGTGGCTATTGATGAGTTTTTATCAAGCGCCATTAGGCGCAAATGACGCGATAGCCCATGTTTGTTATTGTTTTGGTATTACGCCACCAAACACCATCACCGAAACGATTGCCGCCATCAACCAGCAACCACCACAGCTAATTATGATAGATGATATGCACAAGCTGGTGTTGAGAGTGATGGGAAATAATCAAGCCTTGGTAACCTTTGCAACTATCGTGATGGAAACGCGTAAACATCATTGTTGGATCATAAACTGTGAAATATTTGCATGGCAACGATTAAGTGCACAGTACCAAATTCATCACTTTATTAAGCATGTTTTTCAGCTCGATTATTTCAGTGAAACCGAATTAGCCACAATACAAACAAAGCATCTGCTTGATTTAGGGTTAATCAGTAACGACGTGATGACCAAAGAAACCGCTACTGCAGCCGATAAAAACACCAAAAAAAGCACTGCACAGCAAGCTGAGCAAACCAATAATAATCAAGCGGATATTGTTAATCCTTATAAAGACCAGCTAAAACAGCTGTACACTATCAGCCAAGGGCACCCCAAATTAGCATCATTGTTGCTACAGTATTCTCTCGCGCACCAAGTCGATATCGGTTCGGATAATAGCTCAAATAGTCGTTCAAATAATGGCATTGATATTTGCCGCATTAACTCATCTGTATTGCAACAATGCCAAGACAATGACCTATTTTCATTAGCAGAGATTTATGTTCATGGTGGCTTACGAGTGAGTCAGCATGCACATATTTTTGTCATTACGATTGAACAAAGCAGCTTGCAGTTAGAATATTTAGCTCGCCAAGGACTCATTATTGCGCAATATTCACAACAAGATTTTGCCGAGCATTTCTACTTTATTACTCCAACATTAAGTAAAATTGTCGCCAGCCATTTGGTGAATCACAATAAGTTGTTTAATTAAACGAGGCGACTATGGAAGATTCCCGTAAAGCATTACAAGCATTTTTAGAGATCATTTCGTTTGACCGAATAATCAGTATTTTACTGCTGTGTCTAATGGCGTGGCTGTTATTGGTACTGATCCAATTTTGCTTAAATCAACTGAATAAAGCCTTGCCTAAATACCGCTTAATTTGGAATCGGTCATACCCTTTTGTGCGTTTATTTGTGTGGCTGAGTGTGATTGTTTATTCGATCGTTGGCATTATCGATCCACATGAGAATTTAGTCCTTGCTGTGGTAGGTTCTATCAGTATCGTGGTGGGTTTAGCGACCCAAGAACCGGCCAAAAACATGATTGCTGGGTTTATTATTATGATCAACCCGCCTTATCGCGTTGGCGATATGGTAACGTTATCTGGACATTATGGTGAAGTCATTAAACTGGAATGGAGCGTAACTTGGCTGCGTACCTTTGATGATAATACCGTGATGGTGCCTAATGCTGAGGCGTTAAAAACTGCAGTATCCAATGCAAATAGCGGCGCTTTAGATGAAATGGTGGTCGTGAGTTTTACCATTCCAATGAATGCCGATCACAACAAAGCCATCGCGCTGGCCAGAGAAGCGACGCAATGCTCACCATATACCTTTTTAAATAAGCCCATTATTGTCAACTTAGGTAACGAGCACGACTTTGGCCAGTTTTTACAAACCATCACAGTCAAAGCGTATGTGATGGACGTAAGATTAGAGAAAAAGTTTATCAGTGACATCAATATCAGGGTATTAAGCGCATTTAAAAATGCCCAATTTTATGATGTACAACAAACGGTATTTCAGTAATTTACGCTATAATCGACTCAATTGTTAGATAACACTTTTTGATTGTTAAAATGGAGAATTTGCTATGACTCAAGATGAAATGAAGAAAGCGGCAGGTTGGGCAGCGCTGCAGTATGTCAAAAAAGACACCATCGTCGGTGTAGGTACAGGCTCTACAGTCAATCACTTCATTGATGCACTTGCCACCATGAAAGATGACATCGAAGGTGCGGTATCAAGCTCTGAAGCATCAACGAAAAAACTCATCGAACTCGGAATTGAAGTATTTGATTTAAACAGTGTTGATTTGATTGATGTCTATGTTGATGGCGCGGATGAGATTAACGACCGCATGGATATGATTAAAGGTGGCGGAGCTGCATTAACGCGCGAGAAGATTGTCGCGGCGGTAGCTAAACGGTTTATTTGTATTGTAGATAATACCAAACAAGTGCCCATTTTAGGTGAGTTTCCGTTGCCTGTTGAAGTCATCCCGATGGCACGATCTTATGTGGCGCGTGAGTTGGTAAAATTAGGTGGCGACCCCGTTTACCGTCAAGGCGTAATAACCGATAACGGCAACGTTATTTTAGATGTCTACAATATGAAAATTTTAGACCCTAAAGTGATGGAAACTAAAATCAACGCCATTGTCGGTGTAGTGACTAACGGTTTATTTGCTAACCGCGGTGCCGATGTACTACTAGTAGGCACCCCTGATGGCGTTAACACCATCACACTGTAAAAACTAAACCATTCGCTTGATTAACTTGAATGTTTAGCAAGAGCACAAAAAAATGGCCTAGCATTACTGCTAGGCCATTTTTTATCTGTTTTAGTCTCTATTTTAGTCTCTGTTTTAGTATCTGTTCTGCAATGACAACGAATTACACTGTGAACTGGCTCACCGCTTCATGCAGTGCTTTGGCTCGTACTCTCACATCTTCAGAAGCCGCGGCATTCTCTTCCGCTGCTTGCGATGATTCATCAGCAATATCACGGATAACCACCACGTTTTTACCCACTTCTGCGGCAACCATGCTTTGCTCTTCAATTGCCGCTGCAATTTGAGTACTCATGTCCATAATATTGGTCACGTCATTGGTAATGGTTCGTAAAACATCACCCGCGATGGCGGCTTGTTCAGCACTCTCCCGCCCTTGTTGTTGGCTTTCGTGCATAAGGTTAACAATAGAATGAGTTCGCGCTTGTAAGGTTGAAATGATGCTGGAGATTTCTTGAGTCGACGTTTGTGTTCGCAAGGCTAGCGTGCGCACCTCATCGGCAACAACCGCAAAACCACGACCTTGTTCACCTGCTCTTGCTGCTTCAATCGCCGCGTTTAATGCCAATAAGTTTGTTTGATCAGCAATGCCTCTAATCACATCAAGCACACTGCCAATAGTGACACTGTCTCGCTCAAGTTCAGTAACTACAGCGGCTGAATCGGCTAATTGCTTCGCTAGCAAGGTGATTTTTTGAACGGTGAGTTCTACGCCCTGTTGACCAGATTGAGCATTCTCATGAGTTTGGCTGGCTTTACTGGCCGCCAATTCAGTATTCTTGGCAATTTCGTCAATGGTAGCCCCCATTTCGGTAACGGCTGTAGCGACCATGTCGGTTTCATTAAGCTGACGTAACACGCCTTCTGAAGCTGTCATAGCATTTCGAGACAGCTCTTGGCACGACTCATTCATTACGGTAACCGACTCGTTCACTTGTTGGATCAATTCTTGAAAAGTCATGACCATTTGGTTGAAGTGATAGGCGATTTTCGATAATTCATCATTACCAGAATCATCACAACGCATTGATAAGTCTTTACTTTTTTCAATTGAAGAAATTACATAGGTAATATCTTGCACCGGCTTAATAATACTACGAATAATTAAATAGGTGAAAATACACAGTACTGCAGCGATTAACAAAAATATGCTTAAGCCAATAATAAAAGCCTGATTTTTACCATGTTCAATTTCGGCCAAGGTTTCCTCTCGCAGGGTAACGGTATCATTATCGGTTTGATGAATTTTATCCCGCAACTCGGCCATTTTACCGTCTTCGTCCGACAGACCAAATAGCACTTCTTTATTGACTAAATTGTTAAAATTCACTCGATAATCTTTAATATCTGCAGTCAATTGCTCTTTGTCAGAGAAGGACAAAGTAGACTGTTGTACTTGAGCTAAAAAACGGCCAATTCCGTCATCAAAAGCTTGTACATATTTAGGATCACGACGGAGCATAAAGTCTTTCTCACTGCGACGCAGCTGAAGCATAGCCACCAGCAGGGCATCATCGGCATTGCCACTCAGCACAGTTTCGACTTTTTTAACTGCCAAACGCAAATCGCCATATAAACCTGACTCGGGAGTTAGCCCTATCTCAACTTTTAGCGCGATGAGCTCATGGAATATCGTTTTATAATCATTGAGGTTGTTTTCAAAATCATCTAAAGCATCAACATTCATATCTTGATGTTCTAGCGCGACACGTACTTCAGCCATGTAAGCCAAAATATCATTCATGCTATGTTTAAATTTTTCAACATAAACAGTATCTGCACGATGGAGAAAATCCTTTTCTTCAGTACGTAATTCAAGCACTTTTTTTTCAATTTCAACAATACTGCTTGATGCGGTTGATAATTCTAACAGGACTGATTCAGAATAATTTTGTAACCCGAACATCGCGAGTACTGAGGAGATTGAAATGATCGAACTTAAAATAAGTTTCGAACGAATAAGCATATTTTCTACCACCCAAGAGTAAGATTTAACGTTATTGTTATTATTTTATGATCTGGCATGGAATTTAGATCAATCTTGCAACATCAGTATAGCAATTAGTTATCGGCAAACATGAATAAAGCTAAACTTTTTAAAAGAAAAGTGATTATTTATAAACACTCATATAAACCTTTTGCCGACTTGAGGCTGTCAAATAACTACACCATCATATTGGATATGTTGTGACATTAAGGATGCCACTATTAATCAGTCAAAAACCGAGCAATTAAGCCACTTAGCGGCACTTGACGACAGTCAGTTGGTCGCAATAGCGGTTACTGGTTGCAAACAGGCATTCCAGCAACTCTATCGGCGTCATCATAAACGGGTTTACGCCATTTGCTTTAGATTGAGTGGCCAAGCTCATCTTGCTGACGATATGACCCAAGCTTGTTTTATACGCTTATGGCATAAATTGGACCAATTCAGAGGCGACAGCCAATTTACCACCTGGTTGCATCGCTTGTGCGTCCGCCAAGCGATTAACGAACTAAGGGTACAACAATCGTGGTGGCGACGCTTTATACCGACAGAGCAACTTGAGCCGCAGGACATACCCACGGTTGCCTTTGATGAATATCACCAATTAGATAAGTGTATTGCCAAATTACCTCAACGGACTCGTATGGTATTTGTACTGTGTGCGATTGAAGGTTATCAACATAAAGAAATTGCCGCCCTACTCAACATTGCCGAGGGCACGAGTAAAGCGCAGTACCATAATGCTAAACAATTTTTACAGGAGATGCTTGCATGAACCCGTCACCGCAAGACCTCGATAGCCTAATCAAGTCATTGCCGCTAGAGATGCAACCGACAACCGATTTGTGGCCAGCGATTGCAGCTAAGTTACCACCTCAATCTCAGCAAAAAAAACATCTGGTTCGCCCTTGGCTTATCGCCGCTAGCGTTGCAGTTTTTTGTATGCTGACCATCCTGCTTTGGCAACGCCCAGAGGGTAATTCATTGCTGCCGCAAACTGCCACAATAACCTCAACCGCCCCAGGGTCGACATTGAATACTGAGGCAAGCCTAGTAACATCGCCAACCCACACCCAGGCAACATTATCTGAGACAACATTAGCTGAGCTAGTCGATCAAATAGCCATGACTCATCAGACCCAACTGGATGTTTTTAATCAAAACCAATACACCGTGAGTTGGCAATTATCATCAACTGATGCTCCACAACAGATACAGAGCGATATTAGCCAAGCATTAGCCGAGCTGGATACCGCCTCAAAACAAGTACAAGCAGCATTGAAACAACAACCGACTAATCAACAAATGTGGCAATTATGGCGCTGGATCATGCAACGTCAAATAACCCTATTGCAGCAAGGCCAAAAGCTCCCATTTACGTCTAAACAGACACAACAAGGAAATACAATATGAGCATTCTTAAATACGTGTTAATCGTGCCGTTAATCGGTATCAGTTTTATCTCAATGGCCAAAGAAGCCGTTGACCAACAATTAAGTGTTTCTGATAACCCTTCGGTCAGCATGAAAATACAACGGGGTAACGTTGAGCTCGTCAGTTGGGATAAAAATAGCATTCAGATTAAAGGTGAACTTGATGAGTTAAGCCAAGGCTTAATATTTGAGGTTAAAGGCAATAGCGTTATTGTAGAAGATAAATTACCCCGCAGTTATCAGGGCAGTAATAAACAAGGGTCACAACTGACCATTTACCTGCCAAAACAGCTAGGTTTAGATGCCGAGGGAGTATCAGCCAGTTATCAATTATCACAGCTAAATGGCCAAATATCGTTAGCGTTAGTCAGCGGCAACATTAACGCCCAACAACTTAGTGGCAATACTAAACTCACCACGGTGTCAGGCAATATTAATACCTCTGAGCTAGCAGGAAAAATTAACCTCGAAACAGTATCGGGCGATATCACTGATAGCAATAGCCAAGGCGAGGCTGAGCTGCGCTTAGTCAGTGGCGAACTAAAAAGCCAAAGCGCTTTTACACATTTGTCTGTCGACCAAGTGTCTGGTGACATAACCGCAATCGTTAACCAAGTCACTGAGTTGAATATTGTTACCATCAGTGGCGATGCACAATTAACCTTAGGGGCCGATTTAAACAAAGCACAACTCGAAACCATAAGTGGAGATATGGCACTAACGTTTGCTGGTATGCCTAACACCAGTTTTATGATTGATGGCGGCCCTGGTGGAAAAATCGACAATCAATTAACCGATGATAAACCGCTAAAACAAAAGTACTCACCAGCCAAAACGTTGCAGTTCAAAACTCAAGCTGGCACAGGTCAAGTCAACATCAATACCATTAGTGGCAAAATTAGCCTGACTCAATAAGTGTAAAATAACATTAGCTCGGGGTAAGCGATGCTTATAAAAGAGCGCTTTGCTCGCAATTGATTCTGTATTGAAAAAGTGATTTTGTATTGAGTAGAAATTGATTTGCAATGAGCAGATAAAGAAATGCCCGGTAATCATTATATGGTGACAACCGGGCACTTTTATATATTCAAATAATGACTACACAGATTTCATTTCAGCATCGGTTAAAAAGCGCCATTCACCTGCGGCTAAGTCCGTGTTTAACTCGATATCACCTACCGCTTCACGGTGTAAATTAACCACTCTATTACCCACCGCGGCAAACATACGCTTAACTTGATGGTACTTACCTTCGCTAATCGTCAATCGCACATGAGTTGAGTCAATAATATCGAGCAAAGCAGGCTTGGTCAGCTCATCTTCATTGCGCAGCTCAACACCATCGGCAAATACCTGGATTAAACTGTCATCAATAGGTTCGGCTAATTCAACCAAATAGCGTTTGCCACAATCTTTTTTTGGCGAAGTGATTTTATGCGACCACTGACCATCGCTGGTAATTAACACTAAGCCTGTGGTGTCGACATCTAATCGACCAGCAATGTGCAAAGTGTCCATTTTCTCAATATCAATCAAACTCAATACGGATGGATATTCTTCATCGATGGTTGAACAAATGGTGTCTACCGGTTTGTTTAACATGATGTAACGCTCGCCAATCACGCTAATTAATATGCCGTCTAAATGCACCGACATTTGTGGTAGTACTTTAAAACCTGAGTTTTTGACCACAACACCATCACAGGTAACGTCACCACGATGCAAGGCTCTCTTGGCCAATGACCGAGTCAGTTCGGTACTTTCACAGATAAATTTGTCTAAACGCACAATGATTACTCAATCTAAAAATATTGACGCTATTATGCTGCTTACACGCTTAAATAGAAATCAATCACCGATATTTTTCACCGCTAAGGTAATTTTTGGTTACACATCCTCACAAAAAACACGCTAAAAAGGCCTCCTTGCGGCTTGTTTTATAGGCGGATAAGGCCTTAACATACAATTCACAATAAAAAGTAATAGCTTTTCCCTTTGGATAAAGGGGTTATTACTGAATTAAGCGACACTGATCGCAATGCCCCATTGAAGGGCTTTTTACATCAAGCAAAGGAAACAACATGAGAAAATTGGTTATTGGCGGTCTATGCGCCTCATTAATTGCAGGCTTGAGTGCTTGTAGTGATGACAAGGCAGTCGTTACGCCTGCTGCAGATGTCGCAAAAACAGCTACTGCTGCTGCAGTAGAAAAAGCACTTACGTCTGGCATCACGTTTGACAACATCGACAAGTCAGTGCGCCCACAAGACGATTTTTATATGTATGTTAACGGCGCATGGATGAAAAATGCAGAAATCCCTAGCGACCGTACCAACATTGGCGCATTTTACGACTTACGTGAAAATGCACGTGATGACGTTAAAGCCATTATTGAAGATTTAAGCGCGACGCCGAATCTAGCCGATGGCACAGATGAACAGAAAGTGGCTGATTTATATCGCTCATTCATGGATGTTGAAACGCTTGATAAATTAGGTATTGCACCAATCCAAGCTGATTTGGATAAAATTGCAGCCCTGAAAGATAAAAAAGAATTAACCGCATTTTTTGGTGAAAACCAAGCAAACGGTGGCGGTACACCGCTAGCATTCTATGTTGAAATTGATGCTAAAGATTCAAGCCGCTATGCCACACACATTTGGCAATATGGTTTAAGCCTGCCAGAGAAAGATTACTACTTTAATCAAGAAGAACGCTTCGTCAACATCCGTAAAGCCTACGTTGAACACATTGAGAAAATGTACAACCTTGCTGGCTTACCAAATGCAAAAGCCAACGCTGAAGCCATTCTTGCACTTGAAACTCAAATTGCAGAAAAGCATTGGGACGTTGTTGAAACGCGCGACAGTACTAAAACATACAACCTATACCAAGTTAAGAATTTGCCAGAATTGGCTTCAGAAATTAACTGGGATGGTTATTTAGCGGCGCTTGGCGGCGACAAGCAAACAGATATCATTATCAACCAACCAAGTTATATCCAAGGCTTAAACGAGGTGCTTAAAAATAACGACCTTGATACTTGGAAAAACTACATGACTTGGATGGCATTAACTCATAATGCCAGCAATTTATCTGAAGCATTAGATAACGAAAACTTTGAGTTTTTCTCTAAGACGCTTAATGGTCAAGAAGAACAAGAACCTCGTTGGAAGCGTGGCGTGAGCACTGTGAGTGACACGCTAGGCGAAGTAGTGGGTAAAGTGTATGTGAAACGTCACTTTGCACCAGAAGCTAAAACCCGCATGGAACAGTTAGTTGAAAACCTACGTGGCGCTTATAGTTCAAGCATTGATTCATTAGATTGGATGAGTGCTGATACTAAAGTTGCTGCAAAAGATAAATTGGCTAAGTTTAATCCTAAAATTGGTTACCCAAACAAGTGGGATGACTACAGCAAACTAACCATTAAAGCAGATGATTTAGTCGGTAACGCCAAGCGTGCGGCGATTGTTGAGCATAACAAAAGTCTTGCTAAGTTAGGCCAACCAATTGACAAAGACGAGTGGCACATGACGCCACAAACCGTTAACGCTTACTACAACCCAACCATGAACGAAATCGTGTTCCCGGCTGCGATTTTACAACCGCCTTTCTTCAACTTAGAAGCTGATGATGCGGTTAACTATGGTGGTATTGGTGCTGTTATTGGCCACGAAATGGGCCATGGTTTTGATGACCAAGGTGCTAAATTTGATGGTGAAGGCAACATGCGTGACTGGTGGACCGAAGCTGACTTAAAAGCATTCGAGTCAAAAGGCAATGCATTAATCGCTCAGTACAATGGTTATCAAGTGTTTGACGACCTACACGTGAATGGCAGCCTAACATTAGGCGAGAACATTGGTGACTTATCAGGTGTGACTATCGCCTATAAAGCTTACAAAATGTCACTTGACGGTAAAGAAGCACCAGTTATTGATGGCTTAACAGGCGATCAACGTTTCTTCATGGGCTTCACTCAAATTTGGCGTGTGAAGATGAAAGAAGAAGCCATGCGTAACCGCGTTGCAACTGATCCGCATTCACCTGGTCATTTCCGTGCATTAGGTGCGTTATCTAACATGCCTGAGTTCTACAGCACTTATGACGTGAAAGAAGGCGACAAGATGTATATTGAGCCAGCTAGTCGCGTAAAAATTTGGTAATCACCAAGGTGAATGACTGACTTAGGTCACATTTACACAAAAAAAGGGCATCGAAAGATGCCCTTTTTTATTATAAAAAAACTAACCACTTGATAATAAAAACGAATAGAACACAAAGCCACGTTAATATATATCATTAAACCTTGTTCATTCAGCCCCTATTCAGCCAAAAAGCGGTACATTGGATTAACAGACATTATGCTGGAGCTATTCAATGAATAAGTTGTTTCGTACCTTCTTTATATTCTTAATTTTACTGTCTACACGTGGTGCTATTGCCCAGCCTAACGAGCTTAAATACACCAAGCTAGCTCAGCCATCTGATTTCAGCCAAAAATCATCTAATGATATTGAGCAGCTAATGGCGCTTTATGATCACAACAGCGACTTGGTGACACAAGATACCGATAACTTACATGCTCTGATGTCTCGGGCACCAGTGGCGCAGCAAGAACTGATTGACCTACTCCACTTCATTGATCAATCAAGTAATACTAAAACCATTATTCCTGCGACCAAAAGTTATCAGCGTGCTGCTCAAAAAGTGCAAACAAAATTTAATGGCGACGCCAGCCAACTAACCGATATAGCACGGGCAAGTGTGGTGGCCTATGACGTAAAAAGCTTGCTATCAAGTTACCAACAGTTGAGCCAATACACCGAAATTGTGCAATTAAAAAATCGTTTTTCTCATCCTAAAGTGTCAGGTTATCGTGATTTAAATGTATTAGTGAAATTACCCGTTAGCCAAATGGTGGTTGAAGTACAATTTCATTTAAATGATATTGCCGACATAAAAAGTGGCCCTGAACATCATGTTTATGAGCAAATCCAACAGATAGAGTCTCAGGCGAAAGCCACATCTAGACACTTAAATGACATTGAGCAAGCCATGATAGCCAAGCTTCGTCAAGACTCGCACAAGCAGTATCATAAAGCGTGGTTAAGCTATAAACGTCAAAGTTTATATAGTTCACAACAACAAGTAGCATAAATACTGATAACTATCCTTATTATGAATAACTCTCAACCCCTAACGTTTTTCTAATCACAGTAAGTTTCCACCCTTTTAGCGCTCATATGAGCGCTTTTTTTTTGCCAAACAAGATCCGCAACAATCACTTCTGCTATACTCGCGCCCATTACAAAACGATCTGCTGGACAATGCGATGAATGACATTATTGAACAACTACAAGAATTAAGCGAAACCGTACCGGTGCCGTTAGAATTGCCAACTTTTGAGCAACTTGTAGAAGTTGAAGAACAGATCTTAATTGGTTTACCCAACGATCTAAAAGAATTCTTACTGTATGGCAGCGATGTTATTTATGGCACGCTTGAACCTGTTACCGCTGCCGATCCATCTTCACATACCTACTTACCTGAAGTGGCTTGTTATGCTTGGTCTATTGGATTACCTCGCGAACAAATTGCCATTTGCCAAATCGGTGATAGCTTTTATTGTATTGATGAAGAAAGCCAAGTGTTGTTTTGGAAAAAAGGCCGATTTAGCGACAAAGTATGGGAATCATTTTGGCATTGGGCCGAAGACGTATGGCTTAATCGATAATCTTATTTATTAGCCTCGGTTGGAGTTAACTAACCCAACGCGAGATAATGAACGGTTATCAAACAAATTATCACTAACAATGAGAACGATCATGTCGAAAAATACCGGTTTAAATGCAATTGAAATTCAATGTTTACGTCAGTCTTTAGGCCTAACAACTGAACAGGTTGCTAGCATCACTAAAGCCAGTAATGAAGACGTGATGGCATGGGAATCTGGCGAGAAAGAAGCACCGATTCCGGCTCAAAAAAAGTTACTAGAAATCGATGATATTATCGAAATGCAAGTGCTCAACACCTCTGACGGTATTGAAGAGCTATTTAAAAAAGAGCCTAAGCGTCGGTTAGCCTTTGTGGTGTATCCGACTCAAGCGCTATATACCCAATACAATCCAGAATTTTTAAGCACTTTACCATTAACTGAATTGTACAATGCCGCAGCTTGGCGTATTAAAAAAGAATGTAAACTCGTACTTGAAGTGGATGTAAGCTTAGTCGCGCTCGATGCCGAAGCCTATAAAGCTTATCGTGCTGATAACGGCATGAGCGAAAGCCGAGAAAGCCGTGCAAAATGGGCCGCTACTCAGTTATAAAAAACCTCCATTTTGACAGTCAATCACTAAAAGGAAGCTTCGGGCTTCCTTTTTAATAACGGTTATTTAGCGACATCGGCAAGTGCTACTGTTTTGGCGAGCGCAGCAGCCAAAGCAGGACGTTGCTTTAGCCTATCACGATACGCTGACAACTTTGGCGGAATGTCTTGCTTGAATCCCAAAGCCCACCCTAATGTTTGGCTTAATAGTATATCGGCGACCATTGGCTCGCAGCCACATACAAACCCAGACTCCGGTATCCAAGTTTCAGCAATAGCTGTCGCCTGATCAAACTCCCATTTAGCTACAGTAAACATAGTGTCTACACGCAGTTCTTTTGGCAACGCAAAACGATGCTTTGCAATACTCCAAATCGGTTGTTCAAGCTCACTAATGACAAAGCTCATCCAGCGTTCATGGATAGCAGACTCTTGAGTACCCGGTTTTGGCAACCATTTACCTTGGCCGTACTTTTCCGCTAAATAACGCATAATGGCCGCAGATTCGCTTAACACAAAATCACCCTCTGTGAGTACTGGCATTTTGCCACTAGGGTTAAGGGCTAAAAATGCGTCACCTTTATGTTCACCATTAGCAAAATCGATAGCATAAAACTGCCATGCAATACCTAACTCTTCTAAAAGCCAAGATACGCGTAGCGCACGACTTTTTTGGGTTCCGTATAACGTAATCATTTTGGCTCCATTTTGTATGATGAGGTTAATGAGAATAAAAAAAGCCACATTGCACCTTAAGTGAATGTGGCTGTTGTTATCTTATGACGTTGTCATTAGAACTTCATTGTGACTTTAGTATAAATATAACGGCCTAATGGGTTATGTACACCCATTGCGTAACCATATAGGTCAGCATCACCATCACCAATCGCAAATGATGGCTCTTCATCAAACACGTTATTAACACCTACAGATAGCTTAACCGTGTCATTGAAACGATATGAACCAGACATATCAACTAACAACTGTGCATCAACGGTACGGGTTTCGTTGAAATCTTCAAACTCGCCGATGTAACTTAAGTTAACGTTAGCGGCAAAGTCATCCATGTTCCAGTTAGTTGTCGCTAACCAGCGGTGTTGTGGATACTCATACTCACCAGTGTAATCAATGATCTCGCCATCAATTTCTTTTTCAAAGCTGATTAAGTAACTGTACTCTAGACCAAACTTAACGTCACCATAGCGGTTTAATTCAAGACCATAATGAGTTGATAAATCCACACCTTGAACTTCTTGTGAACCAATATTGACGAATCCAGATTTAATCACATCAAGCGGACCAAATGTCTGACCTGCTTGCGGTGCATTTCGCAAACAGACCGTACTGTTTTGATCATTACAATTTTCATCATAAAGAACCTGGTTTTGCAGTGAATCAATCTTGTGATCTTGGAGGATATTGTACATATCGACACCAATATCAAACTGCTGACTTGGAGCCCAAATCATGCCCACATTCCAGGTTTCTGACTCTTCTGCTTTAAGGTTAGGGTTACCGGCAAATATAAAGTTGTAATCCAATAACTCACAATCTACGTTATCAGCTTCACAACGATAGCTATCAATTAAAAAGTCACTTTTTTCAGATGGACCTAAGCCTATTTGCGCTAACGATGGTGCACGGAAACCAGTTGACCAAGAACCACGTGCAGTTATCTCGTCACTAATGCCCCATTGGAAGGCAATTTTAGGGTTAGTGGTTGAACCAAAGTCACTGTAGCTGTCATAACGACCCGCTAACTGCAGTTCAAAGTTGTCTGCAATAGGAATTGATAATTCTACATAGGCAGCATGTTGATCACGTGAACCAAATGCAGACACCGCTTCAGTACCAAAAATCAGACCGCGCTGGAACTGCTCATCTGGCACGTCACTAACGCTTTCTTCGCGATACTCTGCACCTGCAGCCATCATGATATCGCGGTCGGCGATAGTAAACGCATGGCCAGAAATACTCGCATCATAAGCTGTGATGCTCGACTTACCTTGTCTTACTAGGCTAGTAGTGATGCGATCAATTACATCTGCTGAGTTAATCGTGCCGCCAAAAGGATTGTAATTACCGGCATCAATTTCGGCTTGTAAGTAATCAGTTCTTACCCAACCTTGTGAACGATCGCCTGTTTGAGTTGATTCACTGCGACCACGTTGCGCTGATACTTCCCAGTCCCAATCGTTTATTACACCGCGAAGACCGGCAACAATACGCATAGTATCTGATTCGATATCCCAACGACGAGCGCCAGCATCAACCGTACGGTAACGGCCGATATCAATGTCTTGCCCAAATGGGTTGTTAGGATGAGAACCAGGCACGGTTAAACCAGCATCTTCATCTAATGGCGTTGGTGCACCACCCGCTTCAGAGGTGTTATGTTGTACAGATAACTCTAAAAATGCAGTTAAATCTTCACCGAGCATGTAATCAAATTGGCCAATAGCACCAACACGCTCAGACGTTGGAATGGTTAAATTGTATGGACCGTAATCAAACAAACAACTGCCACTTGCTGTGGCATTCTCAGCGGGGCAATCAGGATCGATAGTTTTCACACCATTAACATAAAAATACCCTGGAAAGCCTCGTGATGAACGGTAATCTTCACCGCCGTAAGGTGATTGGTTAGCGGTGCCAAAACGACCCATATCGCTTGCTGACAAAGTACCATTAGTAAAGTAATCAAGAATAATTGACGCACTGCCTTTGTCGGCTTTTACGCCCCACACTAAGCTGGCTGTGGTTTCGTCATAACCCGTACCGCTGTCATCACCATAACCTAGGTTAATTTCAAGCCCTTCGATATCTTTTCTTAATATGATGTTAACCACACCAGCGATAGCATCAGAACCATAAATGGCTGAAGCACCGTCTTTAAGAATATCAATGCGCTCAATCGCTGATACTGGGATATTGTTGATATCAACAAATGAATTCGAAATACCTTCAGCAAAGGCACTCGATCCCACTCGGCGACCATTGATAAGTACCAAAGTGGCATCTGGCCCTAAGCCACGTAAACTGATTGATGCACCACCGTTAGCGGTAGAGTCTTGGCTGTTTCCACGAGTAGAAAATGCACCAGAACCGTTTGCAGGCATACGCTCAAGCAATTGTTGTAGGTTATCGAAACCCATGTTGGCGATATCGTCTTTATTTAACGATTGTACTGGCGAAGGTCCTTCAATATCAGTTCGTTTGATACGAGAACCGGTCACTTCAATTCGTTCAACTTTTGATTCAGCACCTGCTTCGGCAGCTTGAGAAACGAATGCGATAGGGGCAAGGGACAGTGATATAGCGATAGCGCAAGCACTACGCAGTAGGTTAGTTTTTTTCATGATCATCCTTAACGTTAATTTATTGTTTTACATCCTTGACTGCTGCACACTGCCGTTAAAGCTATAACGACGCGCAACTCGTGCGGATTTATACTTACGTAACTAAGTTAAGTCATTTCTTAACAAAGTCAACACAAGCCCGTAATGTAAATGTAACCAGCCACTTAAACAAGAATAAATACTTAAAAAAAGTGAATTTAAATGCTTTTGATATGGAGGTCAGATGAGTGACAAAACGCTAGTTAGTGCCCACTTTCATGCAAACCTAGGTCTGTACTGGTTATTGTCTGGCAGCTTAGTCTTTTGCCTAAGTGTTGTTGGTATTCCATTGTTATTATTATGGTTTCCCCTAGGGTTATTGGCGACAAAACGTTACATCAATAACATGAGTGCTGAATTAACTGAGCAAAAACTCATCGTCCGCAAAGGGTTGTTTACTCGAACTGAAAATACCGTTCCATTGGATAAAATCACCGATATGGCACTTATCCAAGGCCCCATCATGCGCATGTTTGGCATACATAAACTTACCGTAGAAACCGCCGGGCAATCTGGTGCTGGGGCGTTAATTAACTTAACGGGCGTCATAAATGTAGTGGATTTTAGAGCACAAGTACTGGCACAAAAAACACAACTCACTGAACGGAAAGACCACACATCGGCCCGCCCCAATACCGATGCATTAATCCTCGACAATCTACAACAAATGAACGCTACTCTTTTGCGTATTGAACAATCATTAACCGCTAAACAATCAAACTAGGTCTTTTTTAACATGCTTAATCAACAAACTGCATCAGCCTTACCGTGGGTATCTCGTGTTAACACACTGTTTAAAGCCACAGGACCTGGGATCTTAATGGCCGCCGCCGCGATTGGCGCTTCTCACTTAGTCGCCTCAACTCGAGCGGGTGCCGAATTTGGTTGGCAACTGGCGTGGCTCATTTTATTAGTCAATATCGTTAAGTATCCTTTCTTCGCCGCTGGCGCTCGCTACACAGCAGCAACTGATGAGAGTTTATTGCACGGTTATCAAAAGCAAGGCCGCGGGTATTTGATGCTGTTTACGGGGCTTAATGTTATTGCCGCCATTGCCAGTACGGCGGGGGTATGTATGTTAACGGCAGCAATGTTAACCCAATTTATTCCGCTATCGATTGATGTATTAGCGCTAATTGTATTGGTCAGCTCATTAGCATTATTAATTTTCGGCCACTACAAACTGCTTGATAAAATGACCAAAATTATCATGTTGGCTCTTACGTTAACCACCTTAGTCGCCGTGGCATTGGCTTTTAATCGTCATAGCGGATTCGGCACTCCAGTGGTTGGCGAATCTCCTTGGCAATGGGCGTATGTCGGTTTTTTAGTGGCGATGATGGGGTGGATGCCTGCTCCGATAGAGGTCAGTACTTGGAACTCATTATGGTTAATAGAAAAACGTAAAACTCAAACGGTAACCGCCAAGCAGGCTATTTTTGATTTTAATCTAGGCTATGTCACCACGGCATTACTGGCGATTGTATTTTTAGCGTTAGGCGCATTAGTGATGCACGGCAGTGGCGAGCGTTTTTCTGACTCTGGCGCGGTATTTGCGTCGCAATTGATCACCCTCTATAGCCAAGTTATGGGCAATGAAAGCCGCTATCTCATTGGGATAGTCGCGTTTTTATGTATTTTTAGCACCACAGTGACGGTAATTGATGGTTATAGCCGCACACTTGATATGGGCTGGCGATTACTGTCTAACAACACGTCCACACGCAGTTATTTAACCCAGGTGATGCTCGGGATCAGCGCGCTGGGTTTATTACTCATTTTATTCTTTAAAGGCGCCTTATTACCGCTGCTTGAATTTGTGATGATCCTTGCCTTTATGACTACCGTTATTTTTGCTTGGCTTAACTTCCGTTTAATGACCAGTGACACCTTGGCTAAAAAACATCGTTATGGCCGGGTGATGGTTGGATTGTCTTGGATTGGTTTATTGTATTTAGTTAGCTTCGCTATTTTGTTTATTTATTGGTATCTCACAAAATAATCTCACTAAAAGCCTAGAGACTAGGACGCTACGCGGCTAGATCCTATAAAATCTACAGCCTAACAGCGAAGCGACACTAGCAGGCCGAAGCTCGCCCTAGCAGCGAAGCGATACTAGCAGACCAAAGGTCGCCCTAGCAGCGAAGCGATACCAGCAGACCGAAGGTCGCCCTAGCAGCGAAGCGATACTAGCAGACCGAAGGTCGTCCTAGCAGCGAAGCGGCACTAGCAGACCGAAGGTCGCCCTAGCAGCGAAGCGGCACTAGCAGTGTTAGAAATCGATTGCAGTTCAAGCAGGATTAATCTGACTAATCAATGATTACCCGCTATAATAGTGTTTCGTCAACTGACCTAAACCATTTATGCGCAGCCGCGCCAGAGAACCTTATGATTAACAATGATATTCTTCGCCGTATTCGCTTTGTGTTTGACTATTCAAATGCCAAAATGATTAACATTTTCAGCCAAGCCAAAGTAGACATGTCTTCAGAGCAAATTATTGCGCTGTTGAAAAAAGAGGAAGAAGAAGGTTATCAAGCGTGTAATGACACATTAATGTGTCAATTCTTAGATGGTTTGATCATTCAAAATCGTGGATTAAAGCCAGGAGCTGAAGTACCAGCACCTTTAAAGCAATTGACTAACAACCTTATGTTCAAAAAATTACGCGTTGCGCTTGAAATGCGTGAAGAAGATATTATTGCCGCATTAGCTTTAGCAGATTTTTCAATGACTAAATCTGAGCTAGGTGCGCTATTCCGTAACCCTGATCATAAAAACTATAAACCTTGTGGCGACCAGGTATTAAGAAATTTCGTTAAAGGTTTATCAATCAAACATCGCGGTAAGTAAAACCTGCCAAGTTGTTGAGATAATGCTTTATAAATGCGTAGCTTAGGCTGCGCATTTTTGTTTGTGAGATTTACATTTAAACAATAATAATTTTGCATTTACACCATACGATTGTTCACATAGCAATGACACAATAGTAAGAGGTGAGTAAAAGTACCTAACAATTATGTGATTTTACTCACTTAACAGACCACAAAAAAGATCAGACGTGATAATCTACAAGCACAAAAAACCAGCCCAATTCTAATAACGATCTAACTGGATCTCACACATTAAGGTTCCCCATGGACGATAACAAACGCCCCCTCTATCTTCCTTTTGCCGGCCCAGCGATTCTTGAATCACCCCTGCTTAATAAAGGCAGTGCATTTAGTGAAGAAGAACGAATTTATTTCAACCTCGAAGGCCTCATTCCTTGGGTCATTGAAACCATTGATGAGCAAGCCGCTCGTGCTTACGCACAGTTTAAAAACTTCACCAATGATCTCGATAAGCACATTTATTTACGCAACATTCAAGATACTAACGAAACCTTATTTTATCGTTTAGTGCGTAATAACATCAGTGAAATGATGCCAATTATCTACACGCCTACGGTTGGTTTAGCCTGTGAACGTTTCTCAAAAAACTATCGTCGTAACCGCGGTTTATTTATTTCGTATCCTAACAAAGATCGCATTGATGATATTTTAAATAACTCAACCCGCCATAAAGTCAAAGTCATCGTGGTGACGGACGGAGAACGTATTCTCGGTTTAGGCGACCAAGGCATAGGCGGTATGGGGATCCCAATTGGTAAATTATCGCTATACACCAGTTGTGGCGGCATAAGCCCGGCGTATTGTCTTGCGGTGACCTTAGATGTTGGTACTGATAACCCACAACTTCTTGAAGACCCTATGTATATGGGCTGGCGTCATCAGCGTATTGGCGGTGATGAATATGCTGAATTTGTTGAAGAGTTTATGCAAGCAGTCAGCCGTCGCTGGCCAGATGCCTTAATTCAGTTCGAAGATTTTGCACAAAAAAATGCCATGCCATTACTTGAACGATATAAAGATCAATATTGCAGTTTCAATGATGATATCCAGGGCACGGCAGCTGTTACGGTAGGCTCACTACTGGCAGCTTGTAAAGCCGCTAATAGTAAACTCAGCGAGCAACGCATCACCTTCTTAGGTGCGGGTAGCGCAGGTTGTGGTATTGCCGAAGCGATTGTGGCGACAATGGTGTCTGAGGGCATTAGCGATCAGCAAGCTCGCTCACAAGTGTTTATGGTCGATCGTTGGGGCTTATTACTCGATAATATGCCTAACCTACTCCCTTTCCAACAGAAGCTAGCTCAACCTTGTGCCACGATAGAAGCATGGGACAATTACAGTGACAATATTTCGTTACTTGATGTGGTTAACAATGCCAAGCCAACGGTACTTATTGGAGTATCAGGCTCTCCAGGGTTATTTACTGAAGAAATCATTAGAGCAATGCACAGCCATTGTAAACGCCCAATTGTATTCCCATTATCGAATCCGACAAGCCGTGTAGAAGCGACTCCTAAGGACATCCTTAATTGGACATCGGGCCAAGCACTCGTGGCAACGGGCAGCCCATTTGAACCAGTAATAGTCAATGGCGAAACTTTTGAGATAGCGCAGTGTAATAATAGCTTTATCTTCCCAGGTATTGGCTTAGGTGTATTATCTTGTGGTGCAAGACGTGTATCGGATGAAATGTTAATGGCTTCAAGTCGTGCTTTAGCGGAATGTTCACCATTAGGTAAAGACGGTGTTGGCTCGCTATTACCTCGCCTTGAAGATATTCAAACTGTTAGTAAATATATTGCTTTTGCTGTTGCTAAAGCAGCTATTGATCAAGGTTTAGCATTACCTTGTACCGATGAGTTACTGCAACAATCGATTGAGGCTAACTTCTGGGAACCTGAATATCGTCGTTACAAACGTACCTCATTCTAACAATGATTAAGTACGACTCAGCGCTTTAGAATTGTAAAGCGCTGATTGTCATTAGTGTGATAGTGAAACTCATTGATTGAAAAGGTTATGCGCTTTTTAACCATAAAAAAATCCCAACCTAAGTTGGGATTTTTTATGTCTGTAATAACAGTAAATTTATGCCGACATCACTAGCTTAAAACTATTCAACAATGGGCGGTCGGTGCGCGCTTTTTTAAGCTTACGTAAACACTCTTTCAACGACTGCTCAGCTAAGCGTCCGAAGACACCATCATATTCGTTATTATTCATCTCTTCTTCAGAGTCAGCACTATCAGCAATTTCTTGCGCAACACGGCTTAACTGCATCCACGCATTGGCAATATAAAAGCCATGAAACTCTGCTTTGGTCATTAACTTTTGCGCACTCGCAGGTAATGCATCCCAAGCATGAGTAAATGTATTGGCTTTATCTTCAATAAGTTCGCTAAACAAGCCTTCATAGGCCTCAAGTAATGTTTCAGGTAACTTGTCCATCGGCAGTACTTTGTTTGCTACGTTATACGAAATTTGTTTTGCTACTTCTTGATACTGCGGGTCAACTTTGGTCATGGTTATCTCTCAATTAACATTCTACACATGGATTGGCATCAGAATGTTTGATGGCATAATAATCAAATTATTTATTGAAATTAGGCCAGAACAAACGCACTCTTAATGCCATATCTATGCAGTGATATGTCTTTTACTCATGTAAATGAAAACAAGCTAATCCAATTATGACATGATTTTTTACTGTTTGTATTATCAGTTTTTAAAGTAATACTCCGCCGATATATTAACTTAATGAGCAGATCAGTCTCTAAATATGGACTTTAATCTGCAGGTCACATCAATTTATCCTTGATAAAACACCTGTTGTGCACAATAATTGCTCATCGATAGTAAAGATGTATATAAAAGTGCTATAACTGCGCCTACACAATGATTATTGTTGCCAACAAAAAACTACAAATAAAAAAGCAGCTTATTATTTTGAATAAATCACTAAATTTTCACTTTTTTATTGCCATTTTTATCGCAATATATTTTTTACCTACTTCAGTCTTTGCCGCTTATTACGACAACGACAAAGCTGATGCTATCTATAAAAAAATAGATTTAGCTGATTATATTGATCAGATCGCTGGCGAAAAGCTACTCAACGAATATAAGCGGATCATTGCCTCTGACGATGAGATCCGTCAAAAACTCTATGTCCGTTTATACTGCTGGAACCAGCCCTCTACTACAGAGAGTGAACTTACCAACGCCATTAAGTATGCAGAGCAGCAACTGCTGATATATTCAGAACCCTATCCATCCGCAATTCATACCGATTTATTATTATGTTTGGGCTATTACAAACAGTTTTCAGGGCAATTAGACGAAGCTCTGGACGATCTTTCTAATGCAATAAATAATGCATACGTACTTGAAGATCCTCGACTTATCGCTGACGGTCGCAGCATTCGAGGGGCAATGCTGTCCTATCAAGGCAACTATTCATCTGCATTAGAAGATTTAATTACATCGCAACAATTGTATGAAAATCTTAATTTAACTTATTGGGCAAATGATAACTTGAGTGAACTTGCTGCAAGTTATCGGCGTTTTGGTGATGCTGAAACCGCTCTTAAATACCAAATAAAACTTGAACAAGCTTACCTTAAGGCCAATCTACAAATAGAAGCTGATAACATCAATAATCAGATCGCATTTTCACTTTTAGAGCTTGGACGTATCGATGAGTCTACAGCTCGATTTAAACAGTCGCTCGCCTTCTGGAAAACCCAAAAAGATAACGTTGCGATTGCAGATGCCAAAACCAATATTGCAGGTAATCTGATTAAGCTAGATAAAATAGATGAAGCACTAGTGCTGTTAAAGGAAGCAGAAAAAGAAATCCCAGTCAGTCATGATGGGCCGCATAGCTCATTAATGTTATACCTAGCACAAGTATATTTAGCTAAAAATGAATTAGATAAGGCACTTGAATACAGTCAGCTTGCATCAATTGATTTTAACCGTGGTGGCAATGAACGCGGTGAAAATGAAAACATCTATCTCAAAAGCGATATCTACCAAGCTAAAGGTGATATTGAAAACGCATTAAAAACTTTGCAAAAATTTATTAAAATGCACATGGCACTTGATAAGCAAAATATGTCTGATCGCAACTCAGAAATGCAAGCGCGCTTTAATACCAACAAAATTCAAACCGAAAACGAATGGTTAATACAACGCGACAAAGATAAAGAGCAACAGTTACAAATTTTACAGCGTAACGAAAGCATGCAAATCATCATTATTATCTTAGTTGCGATTATTTTAATTATCGTATCAATGTTTGCTTATAAACAAGTCATTCGAAAACAACTCTTTAGGCGTTTAGCCCTAACCGATGAGCTGACTAAATTGGCCAATAGACGTGACACCTATTCTCAGGGGCATTACTTCTTAAAATCATCCAAACTATCAGGCAAGCCGTTTTCCATTATCTCTTTTGATGCTGATCATTTTAAAATAGTAAATGATACATTAGGCCACGACATGGGCGATAAAGTACTGATAAAACTAGCGTCAATTAGCACAAGCATGATGCGTGATACCGATGTTGTTGGACGTGTTGGCGGTGAAGAATTTTTGATTTTACTGCCTAACATCGACAAAACTAAAGCCATTGAAATCGCTAATCGGTTAATTGAGACCATTGCTGATTATGACTGGACTCAGATTGCGCCGAACTTACATCAAACCGTCAGTGCCGGGGTTGCCAGCTATAGTAATGAAGAAGACTTGTCACCATTGTTACTAAAAGCGGACAAAGCGCTCTATTCTGCCAAAGCTGCTGGTCGAAATTGTGTCAAAGCTGAGTAAAACGCGTATAATTTTAGCGTGTTTACTCAATGATAGTGTTATGACAACAACGACCGCAGCATTAACTCCAAATCCTACTCCTGATCTAGGAACCGATCTAACAACTGAGCCCTGTCCATTGACCGCGGCTCAACTTGATGTGCTCAATAGACAAATCAAGCTTTGGGGTAAAGAACTTGGCTTTGCTCATATTGGTGTTGCTGATGTCGACTTAACTCAGCATGAGGCAGCATTACAAGACTGGTTAGATAAAGGTTATCACGGTGAGATGGCTTACATGGCTAATCACGGAATGATGCGTGCTAGACCCGCTGAGTTACATCCCGGAACCATTAGAGTGATTTGTGCTCGGATGGACTATTTACCGCCTGACGCTGGCTTTGCCAGTAATTTAACCGACCCAAATCTTGGTTATATCTCTCGTTATGCGGGTGGACGTGATTACCATAAACTCATCCGACAACGGCTTAAAAAGCTCGGCGATAAAATTAACCAGTATTGCCAACAGCTCGACTTTGATACGACTGATTTTAGACCTTTTGTGGATTCTGCACCTATTTTAGAACGTCCATTAGCCGATAAAGCCGGACTAGGCTGGACAGGCAAACACTCGTTAATTTTACACCCAGATGCAGGCAGCTGGTTTTTTCTTGGCGAGTTACTCATTAACTTACCGTTACCGTTAGATATCCCGATTAAAGAAGGCTGCAACACTTGCGTAGCCTGCATAAAGTCATGCCCAACTGATGCGATTGTCGAGCCCTATGTTGTCGATGCAAGACGCTGTATTTCTTACTTGACCATTGAATTACAGGGCGCTATCCCAGAAGAGTTTCGCCCGCTTATAGGCAATCGTATTTATGGCTGTGATGACTGCCAGCTAGTGTGCCCAGTCAATGCTAAAGCACCATTGACAAAAGAAACTGATTTTCATACTCGCAGTGCGCTTATTCAACCCGATTTACTGACTCTATTTGCTTGGTCTGAACCTTATTTTCTCAGCCAAACAGAAGGCAGTGCGATTCGACGAATTGGTCATAAACGTTGGTTACGTAATATCGCGATTGCATTAGGTAATGCCCCTGCTAATCCGGCCATTATTAATGCGTTAGAGCAACGTAAACACAGTGAAGAAGTGGATGATATGGTACTTGAGCATATTGAATGGGCATTAGTTCAACAAATACAAAAAGCGCCACAGTCGGCGCTTTCACGTAAAACTCAACGAGTGATCAGATCAATACAAAAGGGTTTACCAAGAGACGCATAAACAAAATAAGCATTAGGCATTAGAGTCTAAGGTAAAACCCACTTTAATGGTCACTTGCCAATGAGCAATTAGGCCTTCTTCTAAGTGACCACGAGTTTCGATAACTTGAAACCAACGCAAATGTAGTAAACTTTTATTGGCTTCTGCAATCGCATTTTTGACCGCCTCATCTGAACTTATTGGTGATGATCCCACGAGTTCAATGACTTTATAAGTGTGACTCATAATAGCTCCTATTGTTAACTGCACATCTTTAGTTTCAGTGTAGTAAACAATAGCGCTATTCACCGTAGTATCGTTGAATAATAAGCAGATAATGGTAAGCCGTTGAATCCGGGGGGCTCACACCGTTTTTCCCTAAGATAAGTTTTTTTCAACTACTCTCAACAGAGAACAACCAAATTCAACTTCATACAACTACATACAACTACATACAACTACATACAACTACATACAACTACATACAATTGCCAAGTCTACATTTGGCTTCGCCATGTCTGCCAGCTAATATTGATAAATTATTTTCATTTAAATCAATGTTATCTATAACGAGTTCATCCCAATTAGAACCGACGTCGAAGCACTTTAGTCGCTTCAATCATATTCCGCAGCGCGGGCTCAACTTCATCCCAGGTACGGGTTTTTAAACCACAATCAGGATTAACCCATAACTGTTTCACCGGCACTTTTTGCGACGCTTTAGTTATTAAGTCGACCATTTCATCAACGGTTGGAATATTTGGCGAATGAATGTCATACACACCGGGACCAATTTCATTAGGATAATGAAATTCTTCAAAGGCACTCAGTAGCTCCATACGCGAACGTGACGTCTCAATGGTGATAACATCAGCATCCATCGCCGCTATGGCATTAATGGTGTCATTGAACTCGCTGTAACACATGTGTGTATGGATTTGAGTTGCATCTTCAACACCTGCAGCCGATAACTTAAACGCATCCACCGCCCAGGTTAAATAATCTGCCCATTGGCTTTGTTTAATCGGTAAACCTTCACGAAATGCAGGTTCATCAATTTGAATAATGCCAATACCTGCACTTTCTAAATCGACCACTTCGTCACGTACTGCTAATGCAAGTTGGTTAGCAATATCTTTACGTGGAATATCTTCACGAGCGAACGACCAATGTAAAATGGTCACCGGACCCGTTAGCATGCCCTTAACAGGCTTGTCGGTTAAGCTTTGCGCATAGGTAGCCCAGTCGACCGTCATTGGTTTGGGGCGAGACACATCGCCATAAATTAACGGCGGCTTAACGCAACGAGAACCATAACTTTGCACCCAACCAAATTGAGTAAACCCAACGCCCTCTAATTGTTCACCAAAATACTCCACCATGTCATTACGCTCAGCTTCGCCGTGAACTAGCACGTCGATACCCAATTTAAGTTGACGAGAAATGGTGTCTTGAGTGACTTGCTCAAGCTGTGAACGGTAATCATTGTCATTGATTTCGCCTTTACGCCAGCGACTGCGTAACCCCCGAATAGCTGGCGTTTGCGGGAATGAACCTATGGTGGTTGTGGGTAATAATGGCAGCGCTAACTTTTGTTGTTGGGCAATGATACGGCGGGCAAATGGACTGTTACGTTCAAAATCATCAGCGGTTAGCTGCGACACACGTTCTACAACCTGTTGATTAACTGCGGCAGCTTTTGCCAAGCGGCGTTGCTGGCAACGATCAATAATCGCTCGGCTAGTTGCTGAACCTTGCTCAACGATTAATTGATGAATTTCGTTAAGTTCAAATAATTTTTGTTTCGCAAAAGCTAATTGGCCAAGTAATGGCGTAATTAATTGGCTTTCAACCTCGACATCCACAGGACAATGCAACAATGAACATGAAGGTGCAATCCATAAACAATCGCCTAACGTGGTCGCTAACTCGGTTACCTTCTGCGCAATCACATCAACATCAGCAGCCCACACATTACGGCCATTAACCACCCCAACAGAAAGTACCTGCTGAACGCCTAAAGCATTAACAAACACATCAAGCTGTTCTGGCGCGGTGACTAAATCAAGATGTAGCCCCTCAACCGGTAATGCACTCACCAATGCTTGATGATGGGCAATAGAACCGTAATAACTGGCGAGTAAAACCTTTAATGATGCTGGCTTTTGTTGCGCTAACGTTTGATAACTGTGGCTAATGGCTTGCTGCCACTCATCGGTTAAGTCTGCCGCTAATACCGGTTCATCAAGCTGTACCCAACTCACACCTTGGGCAGCAAAACGAGACAAAATTTGTTGATAGGCAACCAATAACGGCGGTAACAACGTCAACTTATTAAACTCAGAAAGGCTTTTAGATAAGTATAAATACGTCACCGGACCGAGCAGCACAGGTTTTGCTTGATGACCTAATTGCTGTGCTTCTGTGACTTCATCAAACAATTGTTCAAAGGCAATCTCAAATGTTTGATCAGCGCTTAGTTCTGGCACTTGGTAATGGTAGTTAGTATTAAAAAACTTGGTCATTTCTGCCGCACACGCATGTTGGCCGCTTTGCGAACGGCCACGAGCCACGCGAAATAAGGTGTCAATATCGACAGCGGCTGGGCTGCCATCAGCTTGAGTGGCCCGATGACGATCGGGGATCACATTTAAGGTCGCGCTCAGGGTTAGCACCTGGTCATAATAAGCAAAATCCCCTACTGGCAGTAATTCAACACCCGCATCTGCTTGCCACTGCCAATGAGTGCGTTTTAATTCACTGGCAACGTTTTTCAGCTCCGTTAATGTTGCTTCACCGCGCCAATAACGTTCTAAAACAAACTTCAATTCACGCTGACGTCCTATGCGGGGAAATCCTAAACTTGAAATTTTCATACTGCTTTCCTTTTCGTTGAGCAAAAATTTATAGCCATTTATGTAGAAAAGCTACATAGGCGTCTGGACGTCTAGAAGTTTATTGTGTTACTCTGCTGTCAAGCAATCGAATTGATTTCATCAGCTAGTTGAGCAAGATTCATGTGGAGAGAAAATGATAGAGCTTAGACACCTTCGCACCTTGATGGCGTTAAAGGAAAGTGGCAGTTTAGCGGGTGCAGCTAAAAAACGGTTTGTAACCCAGTCGGCGCTTTCTCATCAAATAAAAGAGTTAGAGACACGAATTAACTCAACTATTTTTGTTCGTAAAAGTAAACCGTTAACGTTTACTCACGAAGGTTCACGTCTGCTGAATTTAGCGGAAGAAATCTTACCGAAAGTGATTGCAACCGAGTCAGATCTTAAACGCGGTTTAGAAGGTGAAAGCCAACAGCTTAAGCTAGGCATTGAATGCCACAGTTGTTTTCGTTGGTTAATGCCCGTTATTGAGCAATTTAAACAGCATGCGCCAGCAGCTCAAATTGACATTTCGAGCCGTCATTTATTTGATTCACTCAATGCGTTGGAGACGGGGAGTTTAGATATAGTGCTAACATCTGACCCTGTGCCAGGACATAGCGTCGCATATCAGCATCTATTTGATTTTGAAGTAAAGTTAGTCGTTGCTAGTGATCACGCATTAGCGGCACAAGCGTTTGTCACGCCAGCGCAATTGGCAAAGCAAACCTTAATCAGTTACCCCGTGCCTTTAGCGCGTTTAGACATATACAAACACTTTTTAGAGCCCGCGGGGATTGAACCTGGCGAGCAAAAGCAATGCGATTTAACCTCTATGCTGTTACAAAGAGTAGCCTGTAATGATGGCGTAGCAACCCTACCAACTTGGTCTATCCGAGAGAGTCAGGGGCTAAGCCTTACTGCGGTAAAATTAGGAGCAGAAGGACTAAAACGTCCTTTGTTTGGGGCCTATCGTCGCGATGCCACTAATGCAAATTTAATCCAAAAGTGGCTCGAACTGGTAGCAAGTGAAGGCATAAATCTACAACGGGTTGATTAATAAACCTCGTTTAGACAGTACGCGTCGAAGCACAAGTCCTGGAGAATCAGGGTTTTGTGTTTGGCGTAAGTTATGTGCAATCAAAAATTCTTCGCGTAAATCATCATCTAGCCCTAATGACGCAAATGCTTCGAGCGATAACTGCTGTTGTTGTTTATCAATAAGCGACTTCAATACTTTTAACGATACTGGTCGAGACAACTCAGCATTTAAATAAGCAAAAGCGGTTAACGCAATCACCTGCCCAAACACACTAAACAACGCTAATGTTTGCATTTCATCCGCATCGATTTTAGTGCCTACACCAATGTCGTTGTCTTCACGTAACAGTTGTATGCAATCCACCGCAATGGTTTCATTTAATGCCCAATAGCCTTGAACCAGTTTTTTGTAAGGCTCAGAAAGTTCATCAAGTCTTTCTTTAAGGTAAAACGAAAACGCGTAGCGATAAATGTTCACTTGGCCCAAACGGATTAAGGCATCTTTTACACTACGGCTTTTTGTTGATATGACACCTGCTGTTTGCGCGGTATTACTGCGTAACAATAAATGTGCTGCCAAAGCAGGATCCGCTGAAATGATATCGATAACGACTCGAATATCTGCTTCGTTAATCAGAGATTTTTTTAATGGAATTAATATGCCACGACGACCAATGACTTGCTCTTCATTGCCAATAATAGCTTGAACTTGAGTAAGGACTTGTTGCTCAAGATTAGTCATATTCATCAATTACCTTTTCTTAGAATAAATCACTTTATTCATTAATTTAACGATATATTAAAACGAAAGCCAGTAATAGTTTACTGGCTTTCGAAAGGTTATTCGCTAAAAAAAGATAATCTAGAAACGATAACCCGCAGTCAGTCTAATTGAGCGACCAGTACCAGAATAATAACCACTGCCATAAGCCGAGTAATAACCAGTGCCAACATAATCTTCATCAAGCAAGTTATCTACACGTAAGCTACCATTCCAACCTGAATAGGTATAGTTAAGCGCAAGGTTTGTTAGCACGTAACTGTCTAACTTATCACCGGTATTGCTGTTGTCGCCTTCCATGTAACGCTCACCAGTGTAAACACCTTCAACAAACGCTTGCCAATTATCAGCAAAATCATAGCTTACGAAGGCTTTACCTGAATGTTTTGCCACCCAAGATAACGCTTTACCGTCGTTCTCACCTTGAGTGAACTCTGCATCAATATAGTCGTACGAAGCACCTAGCAGCCAGTCATTTGATAACTGCACATCATAAGCAGTGCTCACACCAAAGCGGCGAGATTCATCGGCGTTTACGTTAGCACCACCCCCATAAGGCCCATCTGTACGACCGCCTTCGTAAACAATCTCATCTTCTAACTCAAGTTGATAAGCATTGATTTTTAATGTTTGAGTTGTAGTGGTAAAGTCCCAACCTGCTTCGTAAGAACGGCCTGTTTGTGGATTTAAACCTTGTACATCAAGCGGGGTGTAAGCTTGTTCATCGACTTTGGCAAAACGGAAGTTATCATTTGCACGGACATAAAAACGATGTTCACTGCTTGGGCGATAATTTAACCCTAACTCCAACGCATGGGCGTCATTATCGATTTCAATACGGTTCGGATAAAGTAGTTGGTCATATAAATCGTCAGTCACTTCAGAATAACGACCACCAACAACATAAGATAACATCGGCGTTATCGGTACCGATGCTTGCACATAAGCGCTCTTTTGTGTTTGTTCATTATTTCGTTGCGTATAAAGTGTATCGAAATCAGCTTCACCTTTACTCACATCAATACCGGCAACAAAATTTAAATCACCATGTTCTAAATGATAGTTAGCAGTAGCTTTAGGTGAGAAACTTAATAAGTCGCGCTCAATACGCCCTGCTCCACCAAATAACAGACTCGTGGTTGATGTATCCGAGTAAGTTAAATCAGCACCTAAGGCCCAAATATTATTCAGCTGGTATTGATAACCGCTGCGCAATGCTGTGGTTATTTCATGAGAGAATTCACCTTCAGAAAATGATGCTACTTGGCGAGGATCTGCTTCGTACTGCGCCAGCGTTAGCGCACCTGGTGCTTGGCGATCGTTATCAAAATGATTAACTTCAACATAGAAGTCTTCGGTATCTGTTTGATATTGTAAGCGACCTAGAATAGAACTAGTTTCATTGTCATTATTATCGCGGTAATTATCGCTTTCGTTATAGCTGGCCGCTAAAAAGTAACGCCATGCATCATTGATAGCCCCTGAAATATCGCCCTTAGCTTCATAGGTATCAAAACTGCCACCACTAACCTGTAAACCACCACCCGTTTCGGTCGGTGCTTTGGTAATGATATTGATCACGCCGCCAACAGCTTGGTCACCATATAGTACCCCTGCACTGCCTGATAAAATCTCAATACGCTCAACTAAGTTAATCGGGATCGACTCAATGCTCGGTGCCGCAATATCAATATTATTCAGTCTGCGTCCATCGACTAAGATCAGCGTGTTATTAGCGGCTTGTGATGCAGAAAACCCACGCATAGAAAATACACTGCCCGAGTTATTATCCGACACCTGAATACCAGATTGTCCACGTAATAAATCGGTTAAATTGGTGGCGCCGCTCATTTGAATATCAGCAGCATCAATGACATTAACATTGGCAGCAATATTTAATGGCTTGGCAGCATTACGGCCAATAACCACAATGGTTTCATCCATGCTGATAGCCGAAGACGAGGGGGATGTAACAACTGATTCAATCGCAACAGCATTAACACTTGCGACACTGAAGACAGCACTTAATAACAGTGCAATTTTTGTTGGTTTAGTACCCATTTACCTTTAACTCCTGAAAGGAAAAATGGGGCAATAACGCCGCAATATAAAACTCCTCTTGGGCCTTATTCTACAGAAAGGTTCTATAAATAAGCCCACAAGCGGTATCACATTACATTTCGAGATCTGCCCACCGAAATCATCGAAATCACCTTTAAGGCCGGTCTCCGGACTAAGGTTATGGCGTTACACTAAAGGTAAACGCACGCGAGTCAAGATGATTAACGCAAGGTTATTGCGCACCTGACTCTCACCAATCACCGTTGCGGGGGCAGTACCAGATTTACACTGGTTTCCCGATTATCCTGCTTTGGTCTATCGTTTCAAAGCAAGCACCGTAAAGATTGACTATTAAATTATCATAAGTTGATATTCAACTCATGATTGAAAAATATCTGTTGTTATGTCGGCGTTAGCATTGAGTACCATAGTACTGTCTGACTAATGAGTGACATCCCAAAATATTAGCGCGGCGATTATAACGGATCCTAAGGTGAACTTGATACTAACAAAAGCTTAACTCACAGATTATTCAACTTATCGGGCATTCAACATGTTACGAGAGTGACACTAGAAATGGCCAACAACGCTATCAACACGGCGCTAATTATATCAACACAGCGCTAATATATGAATATGTCGTCAATGTTAGCGATAAATGTCGACGTTAAGGTTGGCTCATGAAGTTACGATAATTATCGATAGTGATAGGAGCTGTCTCTGTGGTAAAAATGGCTGTACGAATGGATTTATGGATTAAGTAGACATTTTCGTCATCACTTATCACCGTAAAATAGCCCATCTCACCTTGCGGGCTGGAAACATAAGACGCTTCAACCACTGTGGAAGAATGATGAATATTAGGCATACTGGTGCAGCCTAATAAACCATGTACAGCCTCGAGCCCATCGACTTTAGAACTGCCTAGCTGTTGATAAACAATTTTGCCTTCACAATGTTCTTGATATGTCGCCGCCATCGAATCTAAAAACTGGTCCGGTTCAACGTCATTTGCTAAGCCTTTAAACCCCTGCATACAGACTAAACGAGACCAATCATTTAATGATTCATTGGATGGAATAAACTCAGCCATTGTCATATCGCCACGTTTATCGCTGAATGCAAGCTTCCAATCTAATGGCGGTAAAAAGCCAAATTTTTCAGATAGGGCCGTGAGTTTTTGAACATCCTCAGACATCACCATAGCACCTGATGAGTTGTCATCTTCGCCAAATGCCATCAGTGCTGGAAGTGTCGCAGATGCACTACTCGGGAACAAGAACATAATTCCTAGACAGCCCGAGCAGCCGATAATTGCAGCAATCTTGTTCATCCAAATGAATCCTTATTTGGTCAAGAAAGAGATAAGTTGACTAAAAATCATTCTAATTAGGTATATCCTATCCTGAACATACAAAAATTGACACTTATCGATAACATTTACATCGTTG
The DNA here is from genome assembly GCF_040310085.1 of Shewanella sp. S1-58-MNA-CIBAN-0166. NCBI lineage: Bacteria > Pseudomonadati > Pseudomonadota > Gammaproteobacteria > Alteromonadales > Shewanellaceae > Shewanella > Shewanella sp. S1-58-MNA-CIBAN-0166. The sequence continues at coordinate 52,930 of NZ_JBEOPN010000021.1, forward strand.
GTAAGATGTTAGTTTAGTTCTTCGTCATCTTCGTCTTCAGCATCGTCTTCATCTTCAGCATCGAATAACTCTTCTTCATCGACGGCAGATTCTGCAGCTATAGCCGCTGCTAAACTTTTAGCTTTAAGGTGCTTTTCAGTTTTACGCTTGTTACGATCAACTTGCTTAGATAAAAAACCTTGCAGTGATTGCTCGCCCCATGCAGTAGCTTCTGCTTCTGACGCAAAACCATCTTGGCTTTTTGATACTATGGTTTTAGTCGATGTCATACGACGAGTGATTTCGGTTTTCCACGTGTTTTCAATTTGAATAACACGTAAAGCATACTTTTTGCTATCGCTCATAATCTATTCTTTCCTACTTAAGGTATCACAGGCTAAAACCCATGAAATTTCAGCCGCGCAGTGTACTCGAAACGCACGAGTTTGGGCAGCTATTTAATGGTTATTTTTGCAGCTTATTTGAAAAATTAACTCAGTGGCAAGCGTAATGCTGCCACTGGAGAAAATATGATGAATAAAATCTCGCTGCGATGCGGTTATTGTTTCACTAATTGGTTAGAACCAACAATCATCATTTCACATTTATGGCAGTCAAACACCAACTTCAATTTATCTTTACCGACATCTAAAAACATTGGGTCGGCTTTAATCCCTTCAACTTCTTTCGGGCATAAGTTAAAGCTGTAACGCAAACAATGTTTGGTCACCATTAACGGTGCATCATGCAACACGTTATTTTTCTCATAGGTATCTTCAATTTGAATCACCCCATGCTGATGATAAAACGATTTCGCTTTTTCGTTAGCCACGTTAGATAAAAAGCTCAATGCTTTTTGTGGAAAACGCGCCGTTTTATCGTGCACCCAACGCTCTGGTCGTTGGTAACTCGTCACCCTTGTGGCCATTAATGCACTCACAGCATCGCGGCGTAGCTCGTTTACCACCGAGGCAGGTAAAAACCACATTTGCTCAGTCAGTAAATTAACCTTATTCAATACAAAATCACTGCTGCCAAGTTTGCTAAGTTGCTTTTTCAGATTTTCTGCCGTTTTAGCTTGATCATTCGCAGGAGCTTTATCACAGGCTAAGGTAACGGTTGTACTTATACCGTGTACATCGGTGATGGTTAATCCGACGCCGTCATCGGTATCAAAAAATTGCATATCAACAGCTATTTTACGGGTGGCAGAATCTTTATTTAAGATAGCTTCAAACTTATGATCGAAGTTACGGAACATCATCACGCCAATTTTAAGATCTTTAGGCACCTCAGTTAAATACAAGGTATTACCGTCGGCGCGGTTAATGCGCACACCGGAGAGCTTATCGTCAGACAACCGCTGGGTTTCATAATGTTCAACAAAGAAACATAAGCCATCACCATTGTTAAAATGAATGTCTTTGCCACTTTCACTGGTATCGATTTTAATAAAGTCTTTACCTACTTGGGTGATACGGCCCACTTTTTCACCGATAAACTTAGGCGAACTAAAATGCTCAATGGCCTCAGTGCGTTCATTGACAAAATAATCTGTTTTACCGCGGTTAAAACTTTTATCAGGGTCGGGCGTAAAATTAAACTCGCAACGGCCATGAGAAATAGATTCTACATCATTGCGTTTAGCAATAATGGCATCCAGTTGTTGACGGTAATGTGCGGTAACATTCTTGAGGTAAGTAATGTCTTTTAAGCGGCCCTCAATTTTAAATGAGCTAATGCCCGCATCAATTAAGGCTTCTAAATTATCCGTTTGGTTATTGTCTTTTAGTGATAATAAATGCTTATTTTCAGCTAATACTTCACCTTCACGCGTAGTCAAATTACACGGTAATCGACACATCTGTGAACATTCACCGCGATTAGCACTGCGATTAGAATACGCATGGCTTAAATTACATAAACCGCTATAACTGACACATAACGCACCATGAATAAAGAACTCTAACTTCATTTTTGTGCTAGCAGCAATGTCGCGAATTTGTGGAATATTCAACTCGCGAGCTAACACGACTTGTGAAAAACCGACTTGTTCGAAAAAGACCGTTTTTTCTGGGCTGCGGTTATCAGTTTGGGTACTCGCATGCAACGCGATAGGTGGAAGATCTAATTGTAAAACCCCCATGTCTTGAACAATCAAGGCATCGACACCGGCTTCATAAAGTTGCCAAATAAGCTTTTGCGCTTTATCAATCTCGTCATCCATTAAAATGGTATTGAGCGCCACAAACACTTGGGCATGGTAACGATGAGCAAATTCAGCTAAGCGAGCGATGTCTTTAACGCTGTTGCCAGCATTATGACGCGCGCCAAATGCAGGGCCGCCAATATAAACCGCATCAGCACCATGACGAATAGCTTCAATGCCATAATCAGCATTTTTAGCCGGTGCTAACAGTTCAAGTTGGCGCTTTACAGGCGCCTCGGGGGTGAACAATTCTACAGAAACCATAATGTTAATTAAATTTCGCATTGATTCGGATAAAAAAGTGCGCCAGCATACTAATATTGTCGCATTGACATAAGTATGTTGACGCACTCACATAGCTTTATACTTTAGCAAACTTTGAACAAAGTTCTAAGTAAATTCGTTGCTAATTACCGCTTAAACAACTGCTGAATATAGCTTATAAAAACAACTCTTGGATGTTTTTAAAGTCAGCTTTGCCTTCAGCAATTTCTTGCGGATTAAGCCCAGACACTTCATGGGGAAACACTAACCAATCTTCAGATGAATGAATAAAATATTCAGGTTTTAGGTCTACTTTAGTGTTTTTTGGCTTGTAATAAGGGCATGCGATACGGATATCGGTTGGCATGTTCAAACGCATGAACTTTCTTAATTTACCAATAAGTGCATCAATACTGCGGCCAGAGTCAAATACGTCATCAACGATCAACAAACCATCGCTAGCATTGGCATTTTCAATAATGTAATGCAAACCGTGTACTTTGATATTCTTATCTTGTTTGTCAGTGCCAATACCATAATAAGAAGACGTTCTAACGGCTATATGGTCAGTTTCAACTTTCTTGAAATCAAAATACTCTTGGACTGCAATACCAATTGGAGCGCCACCGCGCCAAATACCCACGATAAACTGAGGTCGAAAGCCACTATCATATACTTGTGCAGCGAGTCTAAATGAATCTTCCAGTAGTTGTTGCGCACTAATAAAGTGTTTATCTGTCATTGGTTAAGCCCCCGATTATTTTATTGCGGAGAATTTTATACCAAATAAAGCTTTCTTGCCTGTAAGAATAGGAATTAATTGATCAAACCCATAAAAATAAAAATGTTGATCAAATCATAATATGACTCAATATTGATTGTTACCTATTTGAAGCATGCTCGTATCGGCTATCATGTCACGCGGAACCAATCTATCATCAGTAAACATACTATCAAGTTAACGTATTCGCTGAGTGGCCAAATAGGCTTATTGGTGGAGATAAATCTACTTGTCATTAAAAACGACTATGGCATAGTGGGTTTTAATGACAAGTAGATTAATCGCCAATTCAGGATGAATACGCCACTATGCTGCTCAATAAAACCTTACACAATACTGACGGTACTGGACTGGCAAACACCACGGACAGCAACGAACTCAATGTGCCCAAAGGTGACAACCCGCTCATATGGCCTGTGCTGAGTTTATTGCAATCATCAAATCAAAGTTGGAAAGTGCATCATTTAGCCAGTGAATTACAAACTAAAGGTTTAATGCATAACCTTGACCCATTACCCGAAAAAGACCTATTCAAACGCAATTTTCTCCTGATGAACGCCTTGTATGAATTACAAGACATACTGATACCCAAGCAGTGGTTGCAAGTGAAGGCGATGGAAATCCAAATATTTCGGATCATTCCAGCCAGTGCTGATATACAACATATTCGCGATGGTGCATTACGTGACTATTATCTCGATTGGAACAATTATGATTCCAGCGTAAACGTTGTACGGGAAATGCTTGAGTCATTCTGGTCTAGCTTTCAAGAGTATATTGGCGTTAACACACAGTTGATGCACAAAGGTCATGCGTTAAAAGTGTTTGAACTTGATGAAACCGCAACCAATAAAGACATTCGCAAGCAATGGCGTAAGTTAGCATTAAAATGGCATCCCGATCGTGAACAAGGTAATGCTGAACGCTTTCGAGAAGTGTGCGAAGCATGGCAAACACTCAGAGATTAGCGTTGATCGGTAAACTACCGTGGTTGAACACTCTTCATCCACAGCCGTTATCGTTGTCAGCACTAAAATGTTCAGGGTGACTGTTCTACATTCATCCTTCCACATCAGCCCTGCTAATTCAGCATGCCATATCGGCCTTGCCACATAACCCAACAACAATGAACCGCTTATGACCACTCTTCATCCACAGCCATTATCGTTGTCAGCATTTAGATTACTGTTCTACATTCATCCTTCTATATTATCCCTGCTAATTCAGCATGCCATATCGGCCTTGCCACATAACCCATCAACAATGAACCGCTCATGACCACGCAATAGTGACATTGGCACAGATCATTAACCTCACAGCAATATCTGAACTTTATTAAAGGATTATCCTCATAAAGCACGCATCGATCACGAAATTAGCGTCTTTTTGATTGATGATTTAAGCCATAATTCAGCTAACAAACTTACCCTAATTAGCTCAAGCAGATTAATCGAATCCTAGTGACTATTTACTACTAACATCGATTTACTACTTATATTGATTCGCTATTAACATTGATTCGCTATTAACATAGATTTGAGGTTTACATGATTAAATATTTTGCCATAGTACTAACGCTCATCACCGCCTCGTTTAGCACATTTGCTACGCCATTTGTTGAGGGTAAGCACTATACCCAGATTTCTAACAACATGGTTCCGAGTGAACCTAAAGTCACTGAATTCTTCTCGTTCTATTGCCATAACTGTTTCAATATGGAAAGCCAGTACTTGCCTGAAATCAAGGCGGGTTTAGACAAAAAAATCGCTTTCGACAGTAAACATGTCGACTTTATGAATAGCGACTTGGGCACTGAAGTCATGCGCGCATTAGCGGTTATTCATGAACTAGATAATAAAGAAGCGTTAAAAATAGCCATGTTTGGCGCGATCCAAGGCAAAGATAATACCGGCGGTCACGACCACGCTGCAGCTGGACATGAACACCAATCACAAATTAATAACCGTGATGATATTAAAAATGTTTTTGCTGAGTTTGGTGTCGATGCAGAGCAATATGACACGGTAGCAGACAGTGCAGACACCAATAAAAAGTTAACCATGTGGCGTCAACAGCAAGTGTCGTATGCAGTACAAAGTGTACCGGCATTTATTGTTAACGATAAATACGCTATCAATTTAAATGAAATGCGTAGCTTGGACGATATCATTGGGGTCATTAACTACTTAGCATTAAAGCAGTAGTGCTAACCAATACAAAAATGGCTATCCAATGGATAGCCATTTTTTATCTCTATTGCTTAACTCGCTGTGGTATAAATTGCATAACTTAATCGCGGTAAGGTCACCGTTAACTCTGCTGATACGGCCTGTGCGGCATCTTCAATTGGTGGCACTACAACATCTGGCCATGTGGTCATTAAGCGATAACGCTTGCCCTCTTGGGTGACATTAATCGTCTGCGCTTGCTCACCGCTATTAAACACCATCAAAAACTCTGCCCCTGTTTCAGGGTCTACCCGAGCAAATGCAAACATATCTTTGTCTGCTTGGTAAAAGCGGTCTTGATATTGACCACGACGCAAAATAGGATATTGCTTACGCAGTTCACTCAGTTGCGCTATTGCTTGATACAAAGGGTGCTTAGAGTCAAAGTTATCGTCTGCGGTCGTCGCTTTTGTGCCCAGTAAAATGTTGTCATTGTAGCTAGCAACGTGAGATACAAACATATCCTCTCGTGCGTCAATGTCATTACCATCACCCGTAAACCCTTGCTCATCACCATAATAAATCACTGGAATACCGCGAGATAAAAACATAAACGCATGCGACAAAATACTGCGTTGCAGTTTATCGGCTGAGCTTACATCAGGATTGGCTTGATTGATAAAATAGCCTGTGCGGCCCATGTCATGATTACCTAAAAAAGTCATCAATAAATCAGCCTGGCTGTCGTCATCTTGATATAACGAATCTTGGGCAAATAATTGCTGGGCTAATACAGGACTCTTGCCGCGATAAAAAATATCTGCCGCAGTTTGTTGAAACGCAAAGTCCAATACCGAAGGTAACTTGCCTTGGGTAGTAAAAACGCTGAGGTTGTTAGGGTTGGTATCATACACTTCACCAAACACATGAAACTGAGGAATGCCTTGCGCCTTGGCAAAGTTAACGATTTCAGGGCTAAACGTTTGCCAAAATGACAAGTCCACATGTTTAACCGTGTCGATCCTAAATCCATCTGGCTTAAATTCTTTAATCAGATGTTGGTAAATATCAACCATGCCAGATACCACTTGAGGATCTGCGGTATTAAGATCATCTAAGCCACTAAAGTCGCCATTTAATGAGCTCTCACCTTTGAATGTGCTATCACCTTGGTTGTGATAAAAACGCGGGTCATTTAACCAATCAGGCACTTTTACACTCGCTTGATCTTGCGGCACAAACGGCGTGTAACTGTCGCCCTTTTCAACTTGAGCTAACGACTTGTATTCGCAATGGGTTTGCGGCGCAATAAACTCTCCCGACGCTTGATGACACTCTTGGTACTTGATGACATCGGCCGTGTGGTTAGTAATAATATCAAAAAAGACTTTTATACCGCGTTGATGTGCCGAGTCTATTAGCTGTTTTAAGTCTGCGTTAGATCCAAAATGCGGGTCTATTTCGGTAAAGTCGACAATCCAATAACCATGATGCGCAATGCCATCTGATTGAATGGCCTTATTTCGCAATAATGGCGTCATCCAAATCGCGGTAATACCAAGGTTTTGGAGATAATCTAACTTTTGTTCAATGCCTAAAATATCACCGCCATGAAAACCGCGACTGCTGCTAGTATCAAAACCACCCGCTGAAATTGGTTTAGAGATTGAGCCGTTATCATTACTGCTATCGCCGTTATAAAAACGGTCTGGTAATACAAAATAGAAAATATCGTCCCGAACATCACGATGTAAGTAATCTTGGTATATATCAGCTTGTACGCTTGGTTGTGGCAAAGGCTGAACCGCCGACGCGACCACTTCTGTTTCTGCTTGCTGACATCCACTTAACACCAATGCTGCACTCAATAGTGCCCATGTTGTCTTGTTCATATTGTCTTAGAATCCTTTAATTGAATGGCATGGAGAAATGCTCGGGTATTGCTCAAACATGCTGTAGTAATGATTAAGGTAACTCATGTCCTTTAGCGCTGACATACAATGCATACCAACACCAATGCTGCACTCAATAGTGCCCATGTTGTCTTGTTCATATTGTCTTAGAATCCTTTAATTGAATGGCATCGAGAAATGCTCGGGTATTGCTCAAACATGCTGTAGTGATGATTAAGGTAACTCATGTCCTTTAGCGCTTACATACAATGCATACCAGTGCTCGCGACTTAACGAGACGTTAGTGGCTTTTGCACAAGCCTTAATACGCTCAAGGTTGGTGGTGCCAATAACAGGTTGAATTTGGCTAGGATGCTGCATTAACCAACTTAATAACACGGCTTCTGGGCTAGTGTGATATTCAGCGGCTAACGTAGCAACAAGCTGGCTGGTTTGCTGCACGGCTGTCGACTGCTCCGCTGTTGCTATGCCACTGTAAATCCCTTGACATAAGCTGCCCCACGCCTGAATTTGTATATTATGTTGATTGCAGTACTCTAACGTACCAGGGGTAAAGTTGATGTCTTTGCCGTCTTGATTACCCGCATAAATGGTTTCGTCTACCCATGCGTGTTTTTGCAAACTCATTTCAATTTGGTTTACCACTAATGGCTCACCAAGCATACGCTGCAGCGCGCTAATTTGATGTTGCTGCATATTCGAAACACCCAGAAAGCGTACCTTACCAGCAGACTTTAGCTGTTGAAACGTTTCGGCAATTTCTGCTGGTCGCATTAACGGGTCTGGGCGATGAAGCACTAATACATCAAGGTATTCGGCATTGAGTTGCTTGAGGCTGTTATCAACAGAATACTTAATCCACTCTGCTGATAAGTCGTAACGCTTAGGGCCCTTGCTGTCTTCAAATCGAATACCGCACTTGGTTTGCAGGTATATTTTTTCACGCAACTCAGGGCGCTGAGCTAATATCTTGCCAAAAACGGACTCTGCTTTGCCAAAAGTATAAATGTCTGCGTGATCAAAATAGTTTATTTGGTTATCCAGCGCAGTATCAATGACCTTATGGGCTTGCTGAATATCCGCTTGAGTAATCGCATTATTATTCCAACCGCCACCCAGTCCCATACAGCCATAAACAATAGGGCTAACGTTTGGTAAAAATTCAGTTAAGGGTAAACCCGTCATATTGATGCTCTTTTTATAATGGTAATGAATATGAGTGTATTGGATCCTGCATAAAAATGAACCGTAAAAAGCAAAATCATTATTTGGTATATCTACCAATAACAGATTACAGTTCTCTATAAAATATTATTGATGGTTATAATCATGAGCCGTGAACACAAAAAATTTGAGCGATTATTCTTATTCAGCGAAGTCGCCAAACAACTTAGCTTTACCGAAGCGGCGGCCTCGTTAGGGATATCGAGAGGATATTTATCTGAACAGATTAGGCAGCTCGAAAAAGAAGTAGGCCGACCATTACTCATACGTACAACACGCAGTGTAAGGCTAACCCCTCAAGGTGAGATGATTTTATCGAGCATGGGACAAGTGAAAGCCGACTTACTCATGCTAGACAAAAGAATTCGTCACGACAACGACGATATCTCAGGGCGGATCCGCATTACAGCGCCCAGCCAACTCACTCAACGCCATTTGCTTAATATTTGCCATGAGTTTACGCAATTGCATCCGCAGGTACATTTTAGTATTGATTGCAGCTATACCCTGCACGACTTAACCCGTAACGATTTTGATCTCGCATTTAGGGCTACCGCAACACCACCGCAAAACATGGTCGCTAAAAAGCTATTTGATTATCAGCAAATCTGTTGTGCGGCCCCAGCGTATCTTCAACAACATGGGACACCTGATTCGATTGAGGATTTGCAACATCACCTATGCCTAACAGCAACAGAACAAACTCACTGGACCTTCAATGCTCAGCCGATTTTAATCAATAGCTGCTTGAGTGTTAACGATAATCATATGCTTAAACAGCTGGCATTATTGGGTCGAGGAATTATTGTCGGGCCAGAGTATTTAGTCGATAAAGAAATACAAGCAGGCACATTACAACCCATCTTAACCACAGAAACCATGAACGCATCGACCACTTATTTAATTCACCCACAGTTGGTACAACAATCCGCAAGGCTAAGCAATTTTATTCAGTTTACGTTAAATTGGTTTCAGCAATTGAATACCCAATAATGAGTCGATTTGAACTAAGCCATTCTTCTGGTGACAATGCTGATGACAATGCCGGTTTGCCAGCGACTCAGGCACAGTTAATTAAAAAAATCGCGAAGATGTAAAAGAGCCAATAAACAATGAACCACAATAAAGCCAATAAAACCCTTAGCAAACACAATATGATAACCGCGCCATGCTAAAGCATTACTAGGATCTGCTATGTACCAACCGGCTCCGCTGCACACCACCAGCAGTAACAAAATAACCCCAATGCCTTCAATGACACTGATTAAACCTTTACCACCAGAATGTGGCAATTGACCGTGCACTAACCCTCGCACATCTGCAAGCAATGGCGTTAACTCAAAGGTAAGCCAAGGAAAAAACTGCCGCCACTGCCCGGCCGCACACACTTTATAAGTAAACATCAATGCTAACAATGTGGTAAACAAGCCACCATAAACATGAAATACATCCCAAACACTGGCGCGAGGACTTAATTGACGTCCAATTAATATCCATGGGCTGGTGCAAATTAATAACAACGACATCAATATCATCAATGGATGCAATACTGCTTCAATACGCTGCCATAACGGCTTTAGTACCATTAATTATGCCTCTATTATTTGCTGAGCAAACTCATCAACTTTTTGCCAATCGGTAAACTCAACTTTGGTATTAGGGTCTGTCGGCCCTTTGGTTAGCCACATAATAAACCGAATAATATTCCGGTCCATGGCACCATAACCTTGGTAATCTAAATTACCGCCAAACACCTGTAATAACCTTGGCTGCCAAGGGCTTTGACTTAAAAACTGTTGCATATAGCTGTTAGTTTTCGGCGTGTTTTTATTGGGTTTGCGCGCCACTAAACTCACCGAGAAAAAACCACTGGGTTTGCTGTCCAATTCCGCTCGATGATTTTCAATAAATTGATACAGGGCTGGGCGATGTTTGCCATGACGAATACTGGCGCCAATGTACACTTTATCAAATAGGGCTAAATCGGGAGCTTCCGCTAAGGATACGACCGTGACCAGCTCGCCTTGCTCAACCAGTTGACGCTGTAAATATTCACATATTTTTTGAGTGTAACCATGGACACTTGAATGGATCAGTAAAATTTGGCTCATGCTGACCTCGAATGAAATCATTTAAAAGTAATACAGTATCTTAGACCACTGGCGCGAAAATTTACATGAAACAGATCACGTCATCATCATCCACAATTACCTCAATATGAACTACCGTAATGCAATGTGAACTGCCGCGCAAAAAAATACCCTAGGCATAAATGTCTAGGGTCTGCTGAACTTTGCTGGTTAAATTTCGTTCGAGATAAAAACATTTTAATCGAGGCGAGTGGATTGCTGCCTAGCAATCTAAGCAAAATTCGCTCAACAAAGAGTAAAACGTTTTTAGCCGAACCCTTCGGGCAGCGTTTGTTGGTCATTTCTACTGCGTTATCAGCTCTTAATGTAGAATAACTACACTACAAAGCCTCTGCCTTGTAGCTCATGTTTAAGTAATGACCAAAAAATTCGCTGCAAAAAACCCTTGAAAGATCTACAGACCCTAAGGTATTTGAGCTCTACAGCAATTTATAACGACTGTAAAAAGGCGATAACTTGATCACGCTCTGCTTGCGTTAAGGCCATAAAGTCTTGCTTAGACGTTTTAGATTCTCCGTCATGCCACAAAATGGCTTCTTCCAAGGTTGGTGCACGGCCGTCATGTAAAAATCCGGCTTGGGGATTAACCGTTTGAGTTAAGCCTATGCCCCACAATGGTCGAGTACGCCATTCGTTACCGTCGGCTAAAAAGTCTGGACGACCATCTGCCAATCCTTCACCCATATCGTGCAGCAACAGGTCACTAAAGGGATAAATAGTTTGGCCTTTTAAGCTGTCGCTCATCGGTAATCCGCCAATATCACCTGAAGTTTTGGTCACAAACGACGGCGTATGACAACTGCTGCAATTGAGTTGTTCAAATAACCGAGCACCTTCGCGCACTGCCGTTTTATCAACGTTACGTCTGGCTGGCACCGCTAATGTTTCGGCATAAAATACCACAGAATCACTGAACTCTGCGCTCGCCTCAGGCGCACCATTAACATCTTCACCAGTATCAACAAACCCAGTTCGTGTTAAATATGAATCATGTAAGCTGGTGCCAACAATACTTTCATCAGGAAATAACGGGTTAGTAATACCAATGTCGCCACGTAATGCACCTAATGATTGTACTCGCACACTTGGAGTATTCGCTTTCCAACCAAAGCGACCTAAAGACACGGGTGTACTGTCACCATTTTGTGCTTTTATGGCATCAAATACCCAATTAGCCCGTCCAGAAATATCATCTTTGTTACTGTCATCAGCATCAACATTGGCGAGAATGCTTGCCTCAGGTATTGCTTCTAGCAACCCTAAACCAAACACAGGCATGCCGTTACGCCAACCCATTAACACATCATCTTGTAATAGATTTGAAGTTACATTGGCACTTTGTTTGGTTTCGCCTGGTGCATCATATGGATTTTCGACCGCGAAAATAGGCTTCTTCAAACTAATGGTGCGTCCATCGGCATACACTTCATCATGTCGCTCATAAGACAAATACACATCTGCTTGACCAACAAATGCATTGTCTTGCCAATCAGGGCGCGCTTTTAACACTCCGCGATGAAATAGCTGGTCACCAAAATCTGGCACTTTAATCGGCGCACAGTAATTATTATCTGCAGTTCCTACACTACAAGGCTCAGCGGGAGCTTTGCTGATACGTAAGAAAATACCCGCTGCCGAACCCAGTTTTACCCGAGTTTCATCTGCGGCCAAAAAGGGAGTGGAATTTCGACCATCGCGTTGATGGCAAGAATTACAGTCAGCGTTATTAAATACTGGGCCTAAACCATCAAGCTCAGGGTGTTGATCATTCGGCGCTGTAGTAAACGAAACTTCAAAGTTGGTATCACCTTGTAAATGTAATGCGAGTTCATCTGCCGTTAAATTTAACGATGGCGTTGAAAAGCCATGGCCAGAGTTACTGGCATCGAATGTTGTGGTGTCACCGCCTAAAGCAACAATTGAGGTATAGCTAGGATAAGTCACTACCGGATCAATGGGGTCTGGCGAGATTTCATCATCGCCGCTGCCACCACAAGCACTTAGGCTAAGCCCCAGTAATGCTACAAACCAATATGGTTGTCGTAATAATTTGTTCATCTTTGTCTCACACATTCACACTAAAATTGAGTTTATTTGGCAGTAATGCGACCTTGTTATGAGTTGAGTCTCTATTTTTTTGGTCACACTTACCCTCCCAATAAGGTCGTTCCATGGCCTTATTGGGAGGGTAACAGCTAAATTATGAGTTCCAATCAGATAATAAAGGCAGCACATCTGACTGCAGCGTCGCTTGTAACTTTGTTAATGCATCCACGGCGACCTGGGTTCTAGCTCGGCCATCAGCATCGAGAATCGCTTGGCGGAACGGCATGCTAGTGCTACCCGAAATGGCTTGAATTTTTAAAATGGCATCATCAATTTCGCTGGCGACACGCGTAGCTAAAGTCGCATCAGCTGCTGTTACAAAATCAATTAAACCTTGCTTATCGGCACCACCCGTAAACTCACCTTGATAAACGTTACGTACACCAATGATGTTATTTGAAAAGTCGGTTAGTGAGTTCCACGAATACTGCGACTCCACCTTAGAGGTGTCTGCCGTGGTTAATGACTCTCCGAATGGGTCGGCAATTTTACCGTTACCCACTTCATCGACAATACCAATCATGCCGTTGATCAATTCTTCAATAACCGCCAACTGAGAAGAGTAAATAGTGTTAGTGGCATCGCCAGGAGTTTTAAGCAACTCGGCATAAGGTTTGGCGTTAGTATCTTGTGGGTTATGGCTCACTTGCCAAGCATCGTCTAATTGCGCGGTGTAATCGCGGAACACTTCCGCTAAGGCGATTAAATACTCACGTTCTTTGGTGCTAAGATCTGCAATCAACTTTGTGTTGCTATTAACACCATCGCCAAACAACAGATATTCCATGGTATGAAAACCTTGAACATCATCATTCCAACCTTTAATGGTGTCGGCATCAAAACCATTACTGTTGGCTAACTGGGTTTGTAAGTCAGTGGTGTTTAACGGCCAGCTGTCTAAATGCGGGTCGATACTCAATGAGTCGACTGGGCCAAAGATATGCGACTCCCCTTGCTCCCAAGGTTGACGAGCCGACTTCCACGCATTTTGTGCAGCCACTAAATCTGCTTGTACCGTTGAGGTAAGTAAGGTTTGGGTTGCCAATAATAAGGCATCCCCTTTTGCCGCTAAATCAGCATAACCAGCCACAATCACCTCATCGGTTAAGTTAGTGATCATTTCTGTCGCGACAAAACTAAAACCGGTTGTAGGTGTAGTTGGGGTTGTCGGGGTGCTAGTGTCATCCGAGCCTGAACCGCCACACGCGGATAATGTTGCCACGAGTGCTAGTGAGATTGCAGTGTAGTTAAAACGCATAATAAAACTCCATGTAAAAAAACAGATCAAAAAATAGGTCGAAAAATTAAATTTGCTTATAGCGAGAACTGATATCCCACACCTAAAGCAAAGAAATTGGTGTCAGGAATACTGGCAACAGCCACTTGATGAAGACCACCTTCGGCTTTAATCACAATTTCAGGTATCGGGAAATAGTTAATACCCACGCTGCTCCAAGTATTTTCATAACGCTTGGTTGCGGTGCCCGTTTCAACGGCCATAAGTGGATTGGAATAATCGATATTGGCAAACACGGTCATCGGAATATCAAACCATTCATCAAGTTTGACGCCCGCCTCAACAAAGAACGACTGCGACTCTGAACCCAGTTGGGCAAAATTACCTGGACGTAAACCTGGGGTGGTTTTATTAGCTTGGGTAATAGCGTCAGCATTGTCTAACGAGCCATATAAATATTGACCGCGGAGGATCCATGGACCTTCAACAAAGGCTCCGGCAACAGACACAATGCTAAGAGCACCATCAACATCGAGTTTGTTACTCTTATGGCGATTACCACTGGTATTACCGTAGTAATAAGCCACGCCGACTGCACTGCCGGTTTTGAAATTGCCATAATCAATACGGCCAGCAAATGCCAAGTCGTCAGCATTCACCTCTTCAAAGCGTTTTTGATGCCCTGATGCCACCCAATCATAAGTGCGAAAATACTCAGAGTTTAACCCACTGACAACTTGTGCCTGATAATGAAAATCGGCAACCTCTCCGTAAACACCAATACCATTTTCGTTCCAAACGGTTGGCATCATCGCAGCTTCACTCTTGTGACGTTGCACTGTAAGATATTGATTAGGTTTGTGTAACATGCTCGATAAGCCAATAGGCAAGTGAATGTTACCGAATTTCACCCCAAAGGCTTTTGATGGACGGTAACGAATTTCCGCTTTTTCAACCACCACTTCGCCACCCGCTTCAACTTCGGATTCAAACTCACCAAATTCATCAAAGCCGTCATATTCTAGTGAGGTGCCAGTGCCACCATGCTCATATTCAATTTCAACTTCCATACTCCAATCATCAGTGAACTGATAACCAAACTCGGTCACAATCCGCTCTAAATCAGTACGACTACGTCGCTCTGCGGATGTATCTTGTACGTTATCGAAATATTCATCACTGGTGTAAACAGCGCTGCCATATGAGTTAAAGCTAAAACGGCTCAATCGGTCTTGCGCTTTAGTGGCCTGTTGCACCACAGTGTCAACTTGAGTCGCCACTTGTTTGTTTTGCTGCTGTTGTTGTTTTTGTTCGGCTGCTAATGTAGCAAGCTGCTGTTTCAATATCGTAATTTCAGCTTCTTGCTTGGCAATGGCTTTGGCTAATGTTTCGGTATTCGTTGCAGCTTGAGCATTAGGCATCCCACTCAAACCCAATACACTTGCCACAGATACTGCCAACAAGGTCAACTTTTTATTCATCTGTTTCTCCGACACGTCACGTTAATACTCCCTCAAAAAACGCAACAACCATACATCAAACGATAACCATTCGCATTATAATTTACATTAAGATTATCAATTTTATTTACACTAAATTACATTTCACTTAACAAACTGTTTTATGTCACTATGGAAAACAACAATCAAAAAACCTCCTATAAACCGAGTACTTTCAATGTCAAACATCAGTAATACTGCCCTCTTTAGTGGTAAATCGGCCCGTATTGAGCGCACGAACCCACAACATTTGCTGCTATGGATGACCTTTGTAATGTCCATGGTGTTTGCAGTTTGGCAGGCTTTGTTAAATAACTTTGTTATTGAACGTGCCGCATTTACTGGTGCTGAGATTGGATTACTGCAGAGTTTAAGAGAGGTACCTGGATTTTTAGCTTTTACCGCAGTGTTTGTATTGCTGCTGATCAAAGAGCAAACTTTTGCCTTATCATCCTTGGCACTATTGTGCATTGGAGTGGGAATTACCGGCTGGTTTCCTGATGTCATCGGGTTGTATTTAACAACGATACTCATGTCGATTGGATTTCATTATTTTTAGACAATAAATCAATCACTTACGTTACAGTGGGTAGATAAAGCCGATGCACCTGGCTTTATGGGCAAAGCGTTAGCGTGGCGCTCCGCTGCAGCACTTGTCGGCTATGGGTCAATTTGGTTAATAATGAGCTGGCTGAGTCTAGATTACATCTGGATGTATAGCATTATTGGCGGATGTGGATTAGTCATGGTGTTCATTATGGCAGTGTATTTTCCTCGTTTTGCCATTGGCTCCATTCAGCACAAACACTTAATACTTCGAAAACGCTACGGATAAAAACTTACTTAGTAAAGGATAAAACTAGTATAACCACTATTATTATCAGGTGATTGACTATAGAGACCATCCTTTACTAAATTAAGTATAAAGATAATTTGCTGGCTTCATGATGGTTGAAAAATTTGGCTACTCGGTGTCTGAAATTACCGCGTTATTCTTAATCAATTATGTCGTTAACTTACTCTTTGCCCCCACCATTGGCCGCTTTATTGGCAAAATGGGGGAACGTAACGCGTTAATTATCGAATACGTTGGCTTAGTGATTATTTTCAGTAGTTACGCTTATGTCAGCGATGCCAATATTGCGGCTGGATTGTATGTGATTGATCACCTGCTTTTTGCTATGGCGATTGCGATGAAAACCTATTTTCAAAAAATTGCCGATAAACAAGATATTGCTTCAACCATGTCGGTCAGCTTTACCATTAACCATATTGCCGCGGTAATTATCCCTGTTTTATTAGGCATTTTATGGCTCAGTTCGCCTAAAGCAGTATTCTTCATAGGCACTGGGTTTGCCGTATGCTCACTCGCACTAGCATTCAATGTGCCGCGTCATCCGGAGCCTGGTAAAGAAGCCTTATGGTCACCGTTAATGACAAAACACTAAAAGATTTAGCACAGATGTCATACCATACAAACATGGCGAAAGTGTAATGCATAAAGGGAGTTAATGATGACTGATATTGATGTGACGGCAACACAAGATGACAATACTCAAGTGTCCGCACGCAAAAAAACCTTATTACTCGGGCGCATTATCGGCTTAGCGAGCGAGGAAGATTATCGCCCTTCAACAGCCTCCGTTGCCGAGCGTGCTGAGCACCGTCAACGCAAGCAACTCAGCCAGCATCAGACCAACCTTGAAAGCATTTTTGCCTTAGCACTCAATTACACCCCATCCGATGTAACAGGAGTCGAATTAGATCCTGATTGGCGCTATCAATTTTTTCAAATGGCTGAACAAATTCATAACCGTAAAATGCAGGATTTGTGGGCCAGAATTTTAGCCAGTGAAGTCGTTAACCCAGGTAACTTTAGCCTTAGAACTTTAGCGGTATTACTGCAACTGACGTTTCGAGAAGCACTGATATTTGAAAAAGCCTTAGGCATGTCAGTTAAAATTAATACCGAGCCCAGATTTAAATTACTCAGTAGTTATCGTATTAATGGTGGGATGAAACAATATTTTCGTAAGCATACTCACACTAACTTCGGCCTGTCCCAATTCGGCTTACCTTATTCGAGTATTCTTACCTTAGTCGATGCGGGAATTTTACATAAAAGCGAGTTTGAAACCGGACTATTAAGCAGTAGTGAACATATTCAGTTAACTATGTGTAATGCCACTTTGTCGCTCAAACCTAAGCATCAGCACTTATTATTTACGTATTATCGATTTACCACTGTAGGTGATGAGTTGTGCCAATTAATTCAGGCAAAAAGTGATGATGAATTTATCAATGCCGTTAAAACCATGTTAGCCAAAGATTTTATGGTTAGCGGTTAATATTTTTGTAAAGGTGCGAATACTTAGCCTTATGTTCGCTAAACAAAAATTGACGCAGTATTTCACGGGATTCACCTTCAGCACTAATTTTTGCTGCCATGACCCCATTTTCAGTTCGTACCGGTTCAAACACCATATCCAGATGCACACCATTAGGTAAAATTAGCTGTGTTAAGCGTGGCACTTTATCGTTAAGTTCTTGCGGCACTTTAATGGTCATGCCTGAACTCGATAAAGAGAGTACCTCAACAAATTTAGCCGTATCGTTATCAATGACTTTTATATTTTTGACATTATTGAGCCGCCAGCTACGTTCACCGCCGCGCATATCAATCACTTCAGGAATACCCAACTCCGGCAAAAATTGCCCAAGCTCATCTTGCTTTAAGGTTAATGGAAACCATAAACGGTAATAACTAATTTCAGCTAATAGAGTTAATTTGGCATTCCCTAAAATATGAGCAAGCACTTGCGGTATTTCAGTCGCAACACTTAATGAATGTCTCGATAAAGCATTATCGGTACTGTCATCTTCCGGCGAAAATACACCGCTAAAATAAGCGAGCTCTTCATCAGATAAAGTCGACATAATCTAGCCTTTTTTTTACACAAAAACACGATCACCATACTAACACCTTAGTATGATAACGAACAAACTTTAACCAAAGGATGCCACTACTTATAATGTATCAGACTTACCGAACAACGTAAAAAACATCATAAAGGATAAGCCGATGCGAATGAACAGTACTCACACTTAAATGAAAAAAGACGAACTCAGTTCGTCTTTTTAGTGCCGATACAATCTAATCATTATCGATCGTGTTCAGCTTCTATTTGCATCGCTTTTTTAAACGATGCATGGCTCATTAGTTGTTGATAGTACTTAGCAATATTAGGATACTTGTCAAACTCACCGTTTTGGCCAACAAGCTCTGCAATAAACGACATCATAATATCTGCACCGCTAAGACGGTTACCGACTAAATATGACTTACCTTCTAAGCGGTCGTTAACATAGCTGATGACTTTTGCCGTTTCTGCATCGGCATATCCACCGATAAAACGGGTTTCTGCGCCATCCATTTTAACAAAAATTTTCAGCAATAGTGGCAAAGCAGCTGAGCTTTCAGCAAAATGCATCCATTGTAAGTAATCGATATAATCTGCTGTGCCGAGTGCTGGCATCAGTTTATCAGCGCCATAGGTATGAATTAAATACTCGGTAATCGCGCCCGACTCAGCAATGGTATAACCGCTCGCTTCTAATACTGGTGATTTACCTAATGGATGAACCGCTTTTAACGACTCTGGCGCTAAAAATGTGGTTGTATCACGCTGATAAGCAACCAGCTCATAGTCCACTCCCAATTCTTCTAATAACCAAATAATGCGTTTTGAACGTGATTTATTTAAATGATGTAGTTTAATCATTAAGCCATCCTTGTATTGTTAGTGATAAAAAATAAACCCAATGAACAACTCACTGGGTTTGCTTCTATCAATCTACGTATTCTGTTATTTCGAGTTACAGTTAACTGTAACCACTAAACTAAACAGCAGATTAGCTTAGTAAAGCTAACATTTTCTCTGCCACTAATTCAGACGATGCAGGGTTCTGACCGGTAACGAGTTTACCGTCAACTACTGCATATGGATGCCAGTCGTCACCCTTAGAATAAGTCGCGCCATTTTGCTGCAGCATATCTTCAACTAAAAACGGTACAACGTTAGTTAACTGTACAGCTTCTTCTTCACCATTAGTAAAACCAGTGACATTTTTACCGGCAACGAGTGGCGTTCCGTCTGGCTTTTTAGGGTACTTAAGTGCAGCCGGTGCGTGACATACTAAACCTAAAAGTTTATCTGTTTTGTAGCACTGTTCAATTAATGCAATAGAGTCTTTGTCATTGGTTAAATCCCATAATGGACCATGACCGCCTGGATAAAATACCGCGTCATAATCTGCTACGTCAATTGATGCCAATGTGAGTGTATTGGCTAGTAATGCTTGCGCTTTAGTATCGGCAGTAAAACGACGCGTAGAGTCAGTTTGAAAATCAACTTTATCACTTGTAGGATCCAATGGCGGTAAACCACCTTTAGGAGATGTTAGCACTACCTCAACACCTTTATCGGTAAATGCGTAGTATGGAGCCGCTAATTCTTCTAACCAAAAACCGGTTTTCTCGCCAGTGTCGCCTAATTTATCGTGCGAAGTTAATACCATTAATACTTTCATAGTGATTCCTTAAATACTGTATGTTTAGTTGTAATCACTTAGATTACAGAGGATTGTTTACTTTAATGACAACCTTGCCGAAGTTTTCGCCTTTTAATAGCCCGATAAAGGCTGTAGTCATATTTTCAAGACCATCGACAATTTGTTCACGATATTGAATCTTACCTTCACCAAGCCATTGGCCCATATCTTTGGCAAACTCTGGATAGCGGTCGCCATAATCGTCAAAAATAATAAAGCCTTGCATCTTAATGCGCTTAACCAGCAATGTGCCCATCAGTAATGACAAACGATCAGGTCCCTCGGGTAATGAAGTTGCGTTGTACTGAGAAATTAAGCCACACACTGGCACTCGAGCACCAGTGTTGAGTAATGGCATTACCGCATCAAACACCTTGCCGCCAACGTTTTCAAAATACACATCAATGCCGTTATCACAATGGGCTGTCAGTTGCTGCGCAAAATCAGCCGCTTTATGGTCAATACATTCATCAAAGCCTAATACTTCTTTTGCGTAGCGACATTTTTCTGCGCCACCGGCGATACCAACAACTCGACAGCCTTTCAACTTAGCAATTTGGCCAACCGTTGCGCCAACAGGCCCAGTAGCTGCGGCAACCACAACGGTTTCGCCCGCTTTAGGCGCGCCAATGTCTAATAGCCCCATATACGCAGTAAAGCCTGGCATGCCCATAATACCCAACGCATAAGAAGGATGGCTTGGGTTATCGCCCAATTTCATCAGTCCTTCACCATTAGAGACTAAATAATCTTGCCAACCACCAAACGCTAACACCCACTCACCCACTTTATAATCAGGATGATTAGACTCTTCCACTTGTGATACCGCAGCGCCCACCATCACATCGTCAATTGCTACTGGATCTGCATATGATTTGGCGTCATTCATACGGCCACGCATGTAAGGATCAAGCGATAAATACACCGCGCGCAATAACACCTCACCTTCTGCTGGTACAGGTTTGTTGACGGTTTCTAAACGGAAATTATTAGCCACTGGCTCACCTTGTGGACGGCTGGCAAGTACTATACGACGATTTTGAGTGTTCATCTTGTGTCCTTTAAATAACATAAGCACCATAAAGTGGTACTTGAGAAGACAATATGACCTCGGTTGTTAAAAGTTGATTACCGCTGTAATACTGATATCAACCAAACACTGGTACAATAAACAACCGAGGCCAAATAATACGATCTTTTTACTTAAGTTGATCAATTCAAATATGATCAACAACTTTGCGAGCTAAGCGATTGATATGAATAAAAACAAACATCTATTACTCGAAAATCAGTTGTGTTTTGCTGTTTATTCAACGTCATTGGCTATTACCCAACTGTACAAACCGTTACTAGACTCTATTGGGCTAACTTACACTCAATATTTGGCGATGTTAGTCCTCTGGGAGCAAGATGGTCTAAGTTTAAAAACCTTGGCCAGCAAACTCGGGCAGCAATCGGGTGCATTAACACCGGTCATAAAACGTCTCGAAACTGATGGCCTGCTAAAGCGCATTCGCGAGCCCTTAGATGAACGGACCTTGTGCATGCAATTAACTGAAAAAGGTCATCAACTGCAGCCCCAAGCAGAACAAATCCACCTATGTATTCTTGAACAATGCGGTATCGAAATGTCTGAAATCACCGATCTAAAACGACAGCTGGATCAATTTAGGCTAAAACTGCCTAGTCATATTGAGTTCTAACGCACAAAATGACTCAAAATTTTGAGTTTAATTTGTTTTGCTTAGCTATATGATAATCACGATAACTAATTGCGCGCAACTTAAATTAACAATTTTTAAGGTCTATAAACGATTACGTGATGCCGCCGCATTGTTTGAAGAGAATAAAACGCGATGAAATCCCACTTTGCCATCTGACTGAAATGGTTATCAAGCACTTGCCATTACGCGACATTGACACTATTGCGACCGATATTTTTTGATGAGTACAACGCTTTATCTGCCCGCTTAAATATCTCTAAAAATGCTTTATCCTGAGAACGTAAGGTTGCAACGCCAATACTAATGGTTATCGAAGGAGCTTTTTGTTCGTCGTACTGTTGTTGAGCTTCTCTTAACCGTTCAGCCAAGATATAAGCAGAGTCAATATCAGTATCGGGTAATAAAATAGCAAACTCTTCACCGCCAATTCGAGCCAATACATCGGCCTCCCTAATATGTTCATTGCATATATTGGCAACGCGCTTAATCACTTCATCACCCACTAAATGGCCATAGGTATCATTCACATTTTTGAATAAATCAATATCAATGATCATTAACGAGAATGGTTGAAAATAGCGAGTAGCACGAAAAAACTCATGTTCGCAAAAAGACGTAAATGAACGACGATTAAACAAACCCGTTAACGGATCGGTATTAGCAAGCCGCTCTAATTTTGAACGTAAATGATAAGCAGCAGTAATATCGGTAGAAATACCAATAAGGCCAATTAATGTGCCTTTGTGGTTATATAAGGGTTGTTTAACTTCGTGATATACAATTAGCGAGGCTGGGGTATCAACAATAATATCGTCAGATAGTTTGCTTTGAGAATTAAGCACTTTAGTGTCATTCACGTGCAACATATCTACAACATTCGCGGGAAAGTAATCGCTATCGGAAGTGCCCTTTAGCTTTTCAAGCGTCACGCCAAAGTAATCTAGCGTCAGTTGATTCGCATAAACATATTTGCATTGAGTGTCTTTTAAATAAATATAAGCATCAACTTGATCAAGGATAAGCTCATAGGTATCTAACATCATCTTTTTAGTTTGCTGCTGACGGTATCGGTTTAAGTTCACAAACAGCAACAAAGCGATAGCTAACAATAAAATGAAAATTAATAATCCAACGATTTCAAGCGACATGAGCATTCCTTAGCTACCATCTATATCCATATACGCCATTGATGTTGATGACGCCGACCGAGCAATATACTCTTATTACATACAGTTAACCATACCGTATGTAAATATGGGCAAGTATAAAAAGATCTATTGTGACAATCAAATAATGAATGCAAGATTCAATTTTGAAGTACGCTGCATATTATTGAAATATCACAATATAGATTCTAATTATCGGGCTGAAATCGACAATATTGAGGCTCAAGTCAAGTTAACCTTAGCTCCCGCTAATAAACGGTGATTAAACTGTCTACTGTTTTGCTAACTAACCTCAACTCAAAACAAAACAAGCGTTAAGGTTAGTTATTGTCGATACTACTGACCTACAATAATAAATAACATTAACGCTTATAAATAACTCCGCTCTTCATCACAAATGACACATCTAATAACGCTTCAATTTGCTCAAGAGGACTTTTATGCGTTGCGATGATGTCGGCATATTTGCCAACCTCCAAAGTGCCAAGTTTATCTGACATATCAATCAGTTTTGCCGAATTAACCGTCGCACTGATTATAATATTCTCATTACTCATACCCGCTTTGCTCATCAATACTGCTTCTTTAGCATTATCACCATGATGTGACACCCCACTGTCGGTGCCATAAGCAATATTAACTCCTGCTTTATAAGCCGCACTAAAGTTTTGCATCATGTCGCCACCAACACGTATTGCCTTGGCTTTTATGGCAGGCGACATAAAGTCAGCCCCTGCGGTATTGGCCATTTTGACTACCGTGTCGCCCGCCAACAATGTTGGCACTAAAAACGCGCCGCTTTTCTTCATTAATTTAATACTTTCTTTATCGGCGTAACTGCCATGCTCAATACTGTCGACTCCAGCGCGCAACGCCGCATTAATTCCTTGAGCAGCATGGGCATGGCTGGCCACCTTACGGCCTAAAGCATGCGCGGTATCAATCACCTCTTTAAGCTCATCATCATCCATTTGCTGACCCGTACCAGTGTTAGTGTCCGATAACACCCCTCCGGTAGAGGTAATTTTAATCACATCAGCGCCAAACTTAATTGCCCGACGAGTCGCGCGGCGGCAATCATAAGGTCCGTCACAAATGGTTTTAGAGGTAAACTTATCAAGTAAATCAGGACTCATACCGTCAACATCACCATGGCCTCCGGTAACCGACACGCCACCAGATGCAATAATTCTCGGGCCATCAATCCAGCCTTTATTAATGCCGTCGCGTAAGGCATAAATCTGTTCCGGTTTCGCGCCTAAGTCTCGCACCGTAGTAAAGCCTGCTAATAAGGTCTTTTTAGCAAAATAAGCACTGCGCATTGCCACGTCAGCATCCGACATTCGCAAAGCGTCACGATCATTATTCGGCCCTAACTCGCCTTGTAAATGAACATGCATATCCATCATGCCAGGCATAACAAAGCTATTTTTTAAATCAATCATCTCAACATTGTCATGCTCGTCCACCACCGGTGCAGACTGATAACCTGAAGTGATAGAAGTGATTACCCCATCTTTTATCACCACAGTTTGCTGAGTTAAAGGTGACTCGCCTGGCGTAGTTAATAATGTGCCAGCATAAATAACGTTAATATCGGCAGCCTCAACCACCGTCGATGCCATCGTTAATCCGAACACCGCTAAGGCCATTGTGGTAATAGTATTATTATTCATAGACGCTCACTGTTGATAACGAGAAAGAGGTTAAGTTTCTACACTGCCAAAAATGCTGTTATGTTACAAGAGAGTAAAATATTGTATTAGAAAAATCGTTTCGTCATTAACAAACAGTGAATGAATAAAAAATGAATATTGCAATTTTTGGCGCGGGTTCAACAGGCTGTTATTTAGCGGGTCAGTTATGTATTTCGGGGTTACAAGTCAGCTTAATTTGTCGCCCAGCAATTAAGCAAAAAATCATTGCTAATAACGGCATTACCTTGACCGATTATAACGGCTTAAAACAAACGATTATGCCGCAAGCGTTGATCACCGATATCGACCAAGAATCATCAATCAATGGCAAATTTGATGTAGTATTTGTCACCTTAAAATGTCATCAAGTTAGCAGTATTGCCAATCAATTAATGGCGATTACTCACGACAACAGCAGCATTATATTTATGCAAAATGGCTTAGGCAGTTTTGACAGCATTAAAGACTCGCTCGATCATTACCGCTTACTGCAAGGGATCACGCCATTTAATGTGCTGCAACTGCCCAATGGCGTATTTCATAAAGGCACAGAGGGGGTGTTTACCTTACAAGAAAACCCTCATACCATCGCAATTCAATCCGCACTGGTTAACCACGGATTTGGTTGCGACATTGAAGCAGACTTTACCCCAATGATTTACGGTAAATTATTATTAAATCTCAATAATGCATTAAATGCGGTCACCGATTTACCGATTAAACAGCAATTAAGTGACTACAAAAATCGCCGAGTTTTAGCCAAAGCAATGAAAGAATGGCTAGCAGTATGCGAAGCGGCAAACATTACATTGCATCAATACACCAAGGTCAAACCCACCTGGTTACCCACCATTTTATCGTTGCCAAATGGGTTGTTTAATCTGGTCGCTAAACAGATGCTCGACATCGATCCCAAAGCACGATCATCAATGTGGGAAGACATTCAAGCGAAACGAAAAACAGAAGTCGATTACATCAATGGCGCGGTGGTCAGCATTGGGAAAAAATACGGTATAAAAACACCGGTGAATCAAGCGATAGTAGAACAAATAAAGCAGCTAGAACAACGACATTAACCAAATGCCGTACGCGATATCGTTGTCGAGAAAAAAGTAAATCTATTGTAAAATATTGCAAAAAAATACAATTGACGTAGTCGCACGATACAATCAAACAAGCAGAAGTAGTACGCCTAAAGATGACTCTCAATAAGAGTCATCGTGACGTAATCTTTATTGCTTATAACTTAACGCGATTAACCAATCGGAAATTAATTACAGATGAACGACAGCACTTTCTTTTTTGGCGATTGGCAAATTAATCCACACAGCAATAGCATTCAGTCTGGCGATGTTATTCGCAGTCTTGAACCCAAAGCCATGGATGTGTTGCGTTTACTGTGCCAACACCAAGGGGAAGTGCTAGCAGCAGACGATATTATTAACCACTGCTGGAACAGCATCGCCATTGGCGATAATCCGCTGCATAAAGTCATTACCCAGCTGCG
Organism: Shewanella sp. S1-58-MNA-CIBAN-0166; assembly: GCF_040310085.1. Lineage (NCBI taxonomy): Bacteria > Pseudomonadati > Pseudomonadota > Gammaproteobacteria > Alteromonadales > Shewanellaceae > Shewanella > Shewanella sp. S1-58-MNA-CIBAN-0166. The sequence continues at coordinate 79,165 of NZ_JBEOPN010000021.1, forward strand.
TAAAGCATTAGGCGATCAAGCATCTAATCCGCAGTACATAGAAACCATCCGCAAACGCGGTTATCGCACCATCGCCAGTGTTGAATTCCCTATTGGTCATCATGCCAAAGTCACTACCCAACAATGGCAAGGCGCCTCGCCGTTTCCAGGCTTACGTGCATTTGACACCAACGACTCCAATGTATTTTTTGGCCGAAGTGAGCAAGTTGACACTTTATTAAATCGCATCACAAAACAAGTTGAATTTGGCCGTGCCTTTTGCTTAATCCTCGGCCCCAGCGGTACAGGTAAATCATCGTTAATTAATGCCGGCATCATGCCTAATTTAATGTCCAAAAATGGCTTTAACGGGGTTGGCGTAATCGATAATGCTAACCTAGATTTAGCCGATGTCACTAAAGGACGCTTAATTATCGATATCGCCAGTGCGATGCTCGACTGGGAAATCAAAGACCAAGCGGTGTTTACCGACTGTAGTGCCGATATGCTGGCAAACAAACTGCAAAACGACATCAACGCCGTTATTGAATATTGTCAGCTAGCTTTAGCCAAATACTCATCAATCAATGATGACAATGCCCCAAAATACAGTCGGCCCCATTTTTCATTGTTTATCGACCGTTTAGAAATCTTATTAGCGTCGCCATTATTTACCGAATCCGAACGCAACAATGTATTAGATATCCTCGAAACCCTTGCGGTTTCAGGGGCAGTATTAATAATTAGTGCTTGCCGCAATGACTTTTACCCTCAGGTTGTTAGCCACCCAAGCCTAATGGCAGGCAAAGCTAATGGCTCACATTTCGATTTATCGGCGCCAACCCGATCAGAGCTGATGCAAATGATCCGCTTGCCGGCCAATGCAGCTAACCTCACATGGACACTCGATCCCGATACGGCAATGCCGTTGGACGAAATACTTTGCAGTGAAGCCGCCTCAAACCCCGATGCTCTGCCCATGTTGCAATACACCTTGCAATCACTGTATTTGCACAAAGATGACAACAACCAATTATTGGTGTCGGTATACCATTCGCTTGGGGGGATTGAAGGCGCCATCGGTAAAAATGCCGAAGAAGTGCTCAACCAATTAAACAACAGCGAACGCGCCGCACTGCCTAAAATACTGTCGATGTTAGTCACCCTAACCGAAGATGAAAAATCAATCACCAGCAGCACCGCCCGCTGGAGCGATCTCAGTAGTGATGCCGAAATAAACCTCGTCAAAGCCATGGTTGATAACCGTTTGTTTGTTTCGCATCTGCAACAAGATCAACCCTGCTTTAGTATTGCTCACGAAGCGCTATTAAGGCGCTGGCCCCGCGCCACCCAATGGATAACCGAGCACAAGGACAGTTTAGCCATTAAAAGCCGTTTACAGCATCAATCTAACCGCTGGCTGGCCGAGTCAAAGAGTAATGCTTATTTACTGGCAGAAGGCAAACCATTAGTAGAAGCAAGCACATTGCTCGATAACCAATTGTTTAGTTTAGAGCCTCAAGAACTGGCACTCATTCAAGCCTCAACCAAACAAGCCAACATCGGCCGCTGGCGCCGCCGTGCAGTCATGCTAGCCCTTGTGGCACTGACACTCATTTCGGTCGCCATGAGTATTCGCAGCATTGAGGCCGAAACCCAGGCACAACAAAAACGCCTTGCGGCAGAAAACTTACTTGGTTTTATGGTCGGTGAGTTCGCCGACAAAATGCGCGGCATTGGCCGCATGGACTTGCTCGATGGGATCAGTAACAAGGCATTGGAATATTTCAGCGACTTTTCTGCCGACGATGCCAGCTATTTAAGCTTTGAAGCGCGCTTTCAACACAGCCAAACCTTAGAGGCCATGGGCGAAGTGGCCTATTCTCGCGGCAATATCGACGAGGCCCACAGCGCCTTAATCGCCGCCCGTGAGCGCATGCTGCCGTTACTCGAAATGCAACCTCAACACCTCAGTTTACTCAAAACCTTAGGTGCCAATGCTTTTTGGCTCGGCCAGCTTGAATACGATCAAAATGATTGGACAGCGGCACAGCCTTGGTTCGAACAGTATTTAACATACAGCCAAACCATGTATCAATACGCGCCAGACGATAACGATGCGCTAATGGAGTTGTCCTATGCGCAAAATTCTCTTGGCTCCATATACATGAAGCAGCAAAACTTTACCGATGCCCGTGAGGCATTTGAGCAATCATTACAACTTAAACTACAACTGTGGGATAAAGACCAAACCAACAACCAGCTAATAGCCGATATTGCAGACACTCGCTCATGGCTTGCCAGTGCCGCCAGTGACCAAGGTGATATCAGCACGGCAATTAAAATCCATCAGCAAATTCAGCAACAATTTAACAATAACTCCTTAGAAAAGCAGCCCTACTTACTGGAACGATTATCAAGCAGTTATGCGTTACTGGCTAGATTATTAAGCTACCAAAACCATCAGCAACAAGCTTTTGAGAAAGCACAACTCAGTTTAGTGACCATCACCAATGCCCTTAAACAAGACCCTGAAAATGATGTTTGGAAAATCCAGCAATATTACGCCTACCTAAAGATGTTGGCTTATAGTACTGAGCCGATTGAACAGACTATGGGGCAGAGTCTTGACTCATTAGCAACCATGCTCGAGAAAGATATTACCTTAAACAAATCAGCCCAAAAAATAGAGGTTTGGGCAACATATCAATTGGCTGCCGCCAACTATTTGGCCTCTAAGGGACTATTGTCAGAAAGCTTAGTATATGCACAGCGAGCCATTACCTCATTTAAGCAATTAATCACTGAATTTAACCAAAGTTCACTTTATGTCGCGAGTTTAGCCCAAAGCAATATGTTAACGGCTTCATTATTGACATCCCTAGGTCAACCTAAGCAAGTTAACTCCCTATGTCAGCAAACTAAAAATCAATTGGCCGATATTATTGATAAAAATAAAGAACCGAGATTTACTATGCCCTACGCGAAGGCCCTCGATTGTCTAGGAGAGCTAGATCAACACGATGACTTAGTGCAACAGCTACAACAATCGGCCATCACAGATTATAAGTTTAACCCTAAACCCTAAACAAAAAGAAAGTATGGAGAATAAAATGCCTAATGTCCAAGGCCAAGCAACCATGTTTAACGTCACAGTAATCCTAAACGCGAACAATGAACCCGTCTTTAGCTATACTAATATTGATGGTTCTGCAGTATCCGGCAATATGGTCGTAACTCAATACGGAGTCATTTCTTACCAGTTGATTGACAAGACTGGTAAGGGCCTTAAATTTGTTGGCGCAGCTTTCACTACCACGTTTGACGGTATTATCGATGCCACCACCATCAGCAGCGATGGCAACTTGATACAATTAACCGATTTAAATGAAGTGCCAGGCAGCACCAGCTTTCAATTTGTGCTGTCAAACAGTGCCAATACCCTGCTAGTACTTAGCCCAGATCCTCAAGTTATTAATCGCGATAATAAATAAAAAATAGATAAAAAGCTCAGGGCTACCCTGAGCTTTTTATCTTGAACAAGATAACCACACTACAAAGCAGTTAATCGCTTAACCAAGACTAAAACAACTTGTGTTACCCACTAACCCATTGCAAGGTTAGATTTTTAGTCCTCAATCCTCTGCTAAAATCCAGACAAAAACCTCTGTTAATCATCGCCAATAACACTGTGTTGTTTACTAATATTTTCACTAAAACATTCGCTAACCAATTCGCGAAAAACTCTAAAACTTGCCGATGAATGGCTATGACAATTGCCATGACTTACCCTATAAGTCGCAGCCAGATTGATGCAGACATTTTAAGCTGCAACTAAAATCAATCTTTTTTATACCAAAAATCATAATTTAATTAAATAAAAATCAATAAGTTAAAATCAGAAGATTACCGAAAGGTTAAAAACTCCCATTCCTAATAGAGTGTTTGTCATCAACAAGGGGTTACCAACACCAAACGCTTGAGGAAATGCACCATGTTTACCAATGATAAATTAACTGAACTCAATGACACGATTTCTCGTGTGACTAAATTAACAGACTCATTGTCTAAATATCCTAACGCGGTAAAAATACCACTGCGTGTTGAAGCTGAAACCCTAGCCGACTCGTCATCGACAGCGGTGATGTTTGATGCCACTTTTGATGCCACTTCAGCAAACCAGAATGGCAAAATGGCTGTAGTAGATAACTTACAAATTCGCACCTTACTCAATGTGATTAACGCGATTTCAGAAGCGATATTTGTGATTAACTCCGCTGGCGTTATTGAGATGATTAATCCGTTAGGCGCTAAATTATTCGGTGCCCCAGCCGAAATGTTAATTGGTCAAACCTGGACCGATTATCTACAAAGCCCTTTTAAAGATGAGTATCAATCTTTATTTTCTTTGTGGAATAGTGCCAGCGATGAAGCCAATAAAGTCACTCAGTTTAATCATGGTCCTAAAGAAATTATTATTAATCGCGCCGACAGCACGTTGCTCGAAGCAGACTTATCATTGTCATGTTTACCGTCGATGCAGATAGGATCTGAGCCGTTATTTATTGGCATCATGCATAACCTCACTACCCATAAAGCCGAATACAACAAACTGCGCCACTTAGCCCATACCGACAAATTAACCGGCCTTGCCAATCGTCACGCTTTTGATGATGCCTTGCAAACCAACTGGAACGACAGCATTAACCACGACCAACCGCTGTGTTTAATCATTATCGATGTCGATTATTTTAAAATGTTTAATGACCAGTATGGTCATGTTAACGGTGATAAATGTTTGCAAAAAATTGCTCAAGTACTGGCAGAGGTGCTCCCGTCTAACAATGCGATGGCTGCCCGTTATGGTGGTGAAGAGTTTGTCGTCATTTTACCCAACAGCAACCCGTTAACAGCAGAATACATTGCCAAAAATATTCAACGTCGTATTAACCAGTTAAGCTTTACCGATATAGGGTTACCTGCACAAACCAAAATCAGTGTTAGCCAAGGTATAGCCTGTGAACGCAGTGGCCAATACCGCACGCCAACCGCACTGGTTTGCGCAGCAGACACAGCACTTTACCGTGCCAAATCAACTGGCCGTAACCGCATTAATATGAGTAGCTAATATCTAATAGCTACTAAAACAATCAAACAATCAAACAATCAAAGGGTTAACAACACGCTTGATAAGTTGCAATGCCACTTCTTTGATTAGCCTGCTGGGCCATATTATATTCAGCTGGCGTGGCAAAATGTGCATCCCAATGTTGTAATTTTGGCAGCATAAGTCGATGCCACAAAGGCGGAATAAGAGTTAATACAAAGGTGCTAAGGTAACCGCCAATCATTTGCGGTGCATCGGGATAAGGCGATAACTGATGGTAAGGTAACTGCCCTTGAGCGTGATGATGTGAATGTCGGGTTAAGTTAAACATAGCCCACGAGCTTACCCGCTTATTGGTATTCCAAGAATGATGAGGTTTTACTGGCGAGTTAAGCTCGCGAACCAAGCCATAATGCTCCATGTAATTGACTATCTCTAAAGTCGCTTTAGCCCATAACGCCATTAATACAAAAAAGCTTAACCCCTGCCAACCAGCAAGCCAAAATACCCACACCATAATAGCGACACTCATAGCGTAACCTCGTAACGCTTTATTGTGCCAACTCCATACCGCTAACTGTTTACGCACCAGCCTTTGTTGCTCAATGTGCCACGCACTAATATTGCCCTTAATGGTCGAAATAATAATGTGTGCATAAACACCACGACCACGAGGGGCGGTAGCAGGATCGTTCAAGGTACTAACGTATTTATGGTGGCCATATACATGTTCAATGGCAAAGTTAGCATCAAAGCTAAATGCCAATAACCAGCGTCCAATCAATAATGACACCGGCTGCCAAGTACGATGCGTTAGCTCATGGCCTGTAATCGTCGCCATTACGCCAACCACTAAGCCCAAATAAATCACCATCACCCCATATTGAATAACGCTAGTGTTTTGCCTTGCTAACAGGGCGTCATACCCCGTAAAACGAGTGACCCATGCGCCATATTGGCCAATATCTTGGCTGGCAAATTGCCAGCAACACACAAACACTAATATCACAGTCAATGGCAGCGCCAACCACAATTGCCACGTAAGCAAAGCCGGATAGCGATATTGTGGCGTCGCGGTATCATCACCAAACACGATGTCACCACCCAAATACACCGCAACCCAAATAGCAAAGCCAATGCTGATATAGGTTCCACCCAAAGTGATGCTGATAATAGCGAGCACCGCCATAAGATGAAACGACATAAATTTAAGGTATTTAAACATGGCCATGTCCTTATGCTTGCGGTTCGTCAGCTAAAGGACGCTGGCGTAAATTAACGTGAATGTTCACATCAGTTTTAGGCAGACTCTGACAGGCCAAAATCATTCCTTGAGCGATGGCTTCAGCCGATAAAACATATGCGCTGTCGGTTAATTGTTTCACTTCGCCCGCAATCAACTTGCATCGACAAGCACCGCAACTGCCTACTCGGCAATGATGCGGAAAGGCAATGTTGGCGGCCAACGCGGCGGTTAAAATAGAGTGTTTAACGCTAGTTTGCGCTATCACTATTTCATCATTAATGGTTAGGCTAACCGGTTTGGCAGTAAACATAGACAACATACGCATTCCTTGGTGATTAAAGGTTTACTGTACGCCAACCAGAAATATAACAAAGAGGGAAGAATGGACATTAAGGGGTCATTAATAGACAAGCACAGCAAAATCCGTTACAACTAACTCAAAGCCATTAATAAGATTGCTATGCAGCTGCTTCCTGTATTTTACTTAAACCAAGTGTATCAACAGCTGCGCCTGTGGGAATGCAATGTCGATATATGGCTAGCCCATAACGGCCTTATGCTTGAACAACTACAAGACCCACACTTTCAAGTGAGTTTTGATGATTATCAACGACTGATAACCTCTGCAATTCATCTATCGGCACGGCCGGACTTGGGTTTACATGTCGGCAGCCGAATAGGCATTAACACCCATGGCATGATGGGATTTGCCATCCTTAATAGCAGTACCCTTAAACAAGCTGTTGATACATTGAAGCAATTTATCAATACACGCACACCATTGGTTAATGTTAATACCCATGAAACCGCCAGCAATATGGTTATCACACTGCAAGCGATACAACCATTGGGCGTGATTCAACAACCGTTTATGGATGCTTTGCTCGTCACCATTGCCAACTTGTTACAACAAACCACCCCGTTGTCACCTGCAATAAGCCAGGTTAATTTGGAGTTCGCTGCACCAGCCTATTGGCAGCAATACTCCGCATTACTCAAAGTACCAGTGCATTTTAATCAAGCCAGCACCCAGCTAATATTAACTCAAGCATCATTAAATCAACGCTTGGATATGGCCGATCCCAGCTCGTTTATTCAAGCCAAACAATGGTGTATTAACGAACTTAAAAAACTTGATTTACAGCAAAGCCTTAGCGATAAGTTGTATCAGTATTTACTACAAAGTCCGATGCCACTACCAAGCTTAAGCGATACAGCCACGCATTTTAATATGACCCCACGGACTCTTCATCGCCATTTAACCCAACAACAAACAAGCTATAAAAACATTGTCGCGTCGGTGAATCACCATATTGCGAAGCAATACTTATCGCAATCTACTGGCAGTATTAAGCAATTGGCATATCAATTAGGTTATGTTGATGTGGCTAACTTTCGACGGGCATTTAAACGCTGGCAAGGCACCACACCCAGTGAATACCGCCAGCAAAAAAGAGTAAAATAACATTCGATTTAGGAACATAAGTGACTAAGCACTAACTAACGAAGTAACTAACTAAACACTATGTAACTAAACACTATGTAACTAAACACTAAGTGATTAACTAAGCCCTAAGTAAGTAACTAAGCTATTAACTAACCGACAAAATCCGTTAATCAATAGCACTAATGTAATTAGCTAGATTGAACTGTATGTTTTTGGTTTCTAGCATAACGGGCATAGGCGATTAACAAGCCAGCACCTAAATACATCGTTAAACTATACACTCCAGCCACCACAGCATAACTCGGGGCTTGCAGTAAACTAATGCAAATAAGCATTGCCATAGTGGAGTTTTGTAAACCAATTTCAATGGCCAACGTTAGGCTATCTTTGTGGCTTAATTTGAATAGTTTGGCAGTAATTACGCCCACCATCATGGCAAGAAAATTTAACAACATGCATGCAATAAACACCTCGTTAAAAGCGTCGCTGATAATGTCACGTTCTTGAATCACCACCCCAGTAATCATCAACAATAAAAACACTAATGCAAAGCGCCTAAAATACACCTCAACCTTCACAGCCCAATCGCGATAATAACGCCGCACAATCATGCCAAATATAATAGGCAGTAAGGTAATCAACAATAACCCTAATGAAATGCTACTTAACGAAACCTCAATATCATGGTTTTCACTAAAATAACTAACCGCAAATTGGATGATAAACGGCGCGGTAAAGACACACATAATGCTACTCAGTGCAGTCAAACTCACTGACAATGCCAAATTCGCTTTGGCTAAGTGGCTAATTACATTTGAGGTAGTCCCACCAGGACAGGCTGCCAAAATCATTAACCCTACCGACATCGCTGGCGATAAATCTATTAGTAAACATAGAGTAAAAGCCAGCAAGGGCAACACGATGATTTGGCCTATAAAGCCGCCAATAATCGGCATGGGAGTTTGCCACAAACGTAAAAAATCAAACTGGGTTAAGCTTAAGCCCATGCCAAACATAATAAACGCCAGCGCAAGTGGCAGCAGTATTTCGGTAATAATCGAACCTGTCATTGGGAGTAACATCCTTGCCCGCTAAGCAGACTTAGCGAGTATCATAAGCATCAGTACAGAATACGTTCTTGCGAAATATGACTGCATGAATACGGTTTTATCAAAATCAAACCGCCCTTTGGCGTCGTTAACAGGCTTAATCTAAAAAGCTATTGTCTTGTGCCAACATGACCTGATACAAAGGTTGAAAATTACCCCAAGTCACTAAATCAGAACCATTAACTTGACGAGTTTTAGTCGCAATTTCATGGCCAATCAATTTAAGTTCACCCGCCGCCTGTGCCAATAACTGGCTATGGCAGCAACTGTCTAACATGACAAAATTAGCCGTTGCCGCATCAACAGACTTACCGACAGTGAGTAAGCCATGGTTTTGTAAGATAACCGCAGCATGGCCTTGTAGCGCCTCAGCAATCATATCGCCTTCAGATAAATCGGCGACCACGCCGGTAAAAGTCTCAAACACACTGTGGTTTTCATAAAACATGCATGCGTCTTGAGAAATAGGTTTAAGTAACTCACCTAGTGATGAAAATGCACGCCCATAAGTAGTATGGGCGTGAGCCACTGCGTTGACATCGGGGCGAGCATGGTGGATACGCGAATGAATCGCAAATGCGGCATTATTGATTGGATGCTTACCCTCCAAAATATTGCCTTTATGATCAACTCGCACTAAATCAGAAGCCCTAATTTTAGAAAAATGCACCGCTAACGGATTAACCCAAAATGACTCAGGGTCAATACAATCACGCAAGGTGATATGCCCCGCTAAACCCTCATCGAATCGGTAATGGGCAAATACCCTAAATGCCGCGGCTAAGCGCTGTTTTTCATATTGTTGTTGCTGTTGTTTGTTATCAAATTTTGGCGGTAACGGCATTGGATACTTATCAGTACCAATAGTCATTTTTTGAATTTGCTGTGCTTGAGTGTCATTTATTGCGGTCATGTTGAGTCTACTTTTATTGGTTTAGTTTGACTTTAATTTAACCAAGCCTAAAATAAATTCAAATGATACTAAATCATAGATAACTATTAATATGCTGCATAGTAAGATTGATTTAAACTTATTCCTCATTATGAGCACGGTATATCAGCACGGCAGCATTACTGCTGCGGCCAGTAAACTGCACCTGACACAACCCGCTGTAAGCCATGCTATTGCTCGGTTACGCGACAAATTTAACGACCCATTGTTTGTCCGCCATGGCCGTAAAATGGTACCAACAGCCTTATGCCAAAAAATCATTCCCGACGTGCAACAAGCGCTGCTGTTACTCAATAATACTGTTAGCCAGCCCGCTACATTTGACATACAGCAACATAAACGCGAGATAAAACTAGGCTTAAGAGACATATTAGAGTCAATGTTCTTTCCTATCCTTATGCCCGATTTACTCAGTAACACCCCCAATATCACCCTAAACAGTCGTCAAATTAAACGCACTGAACTTGAGCCGTCACTGGCGCAGCAAAGTTTAGATATTGTTATCGATGTACTGATGCCAACCCATAAAGATATTCGCAATACTCTAATATGCAGCGAACGATTTTCATTAGTATGCCGTCAAAACCATCCGATTTTACAGCAGCTCACCCTCGCCAATTATGCCGCCGCATCTCATGCATTAGTGAGCTTAAAAGACTTCAGCATCGACACTGTTGACATGGCGCTTGCCCATCAAGGCGTTAGCCGCAATATTGCATTACGCTGCGAGCATTACTTTGCCGCCATCAGCGTCATCTGCCAATCAGATTTGATCATGACCATGCCAAACACCTACGCCATGTTGTTACAACAAACCATGCCAATTGTAGTGTCGCCATTGCCCTTTGAAGTACCAGAACTGGCGGTACACATGTATTGGCATCAACAAGCCCAAGACGATCCGGTAAATCAATGGATCAGAAATAAATTGCTTAATATCTCGGCCCAGTTGTTTTAGTTTCTGTTAAGTAGTTAGTAAGTCATAAATAAACCGTAAGAAATAAATCGCAGAAAATAGTCAAAAATAAAAACCCTTTTTTATATTTGCACCGTTTACACTCATAACAGACCCACTTTACCTGAGTGTAAACAGTATTTAGCTAACCACTAGCGGAGTTATCAATGAACAAAATATTACTCACAAGCATCATTTCTGCCTCATTATTTACCTTAAGCGCCACCAGCAGTTTATCGCCAGTACAAGCAGCTGAGCTCAGTTTTGCTCATATTGAAACAGTGGGAACAAGCACCATTGAAGCTGCAGCAGACATGGCTATTATCAATGTTCAAGTATCTATAGAAGCCGATAGCGCTAAAGCGGCTAAAGACAAAGCCGACGAAGCCGTTAGCCAATTTATGCAACGATTACTCAAAGCTGGAGTCGACAAAAAACACATCCAAAGTGCTAACTTACAACTTAATCCGCAATATATGTATGTGCAAAATGAACCGCGTAAACTCACGGGTTATAACGCTAGTCGTCAAATGACCATTACCGTAATCGACCTTAACAGCTTAAATGAATTACTCGACAGCGCTTTGGTTGAAGGGATTAATAACGTTAATAATATCGAACTAAAGTCGAGCCAAGAAGCCAAAATTATTGCGCAAGCTCGCCAAGCCGCGATTGATGACGCCAAGCAAAAAGCTCAATCTTTAGCCAAAGGCTTTGGTGAACAAATTGCTGGGGTATGGCAAGTAAGATACTTTCCGCAACAAGCCAATCAGCCAGAAATGTACCGCGCCAGCATGAAAATGAATGCCGATGTGGCGCAAACCTATCAACAAGGCCAAGTTAACATTAGCGACAGAGTTGAAGTGGTTTTTAGATTGAAGTAGCAATAAACAAGCAGGTTGAATATCATTTATTCAGCCTGCTTTGTTGTAACAGCCATTGTTGTAACAGCAATGGCTATAACTGCAATGGTTGCAACAGCGATGAATCCTCTCATCACAACCAACTGTCCACAATTGTGAACAATGACAACAAATCATCACTCTCCTAGCAATAATTACGAGATAAAACCACAAGTAGTTAATTGTTTATTATAACATTAATATAAAATACACATTTAATCGCAATAAAAATGATCTAAGTCACATCTGAAAATCACTCCTCAAATTAAACTTGATACATAGACTGTAGATGCGAGAGCAAGGTTGTCAGCTTAATCTGCCATTGCTGACATTAACCCCACTTTAGGTTTAGTTGTTTATCCCTATTGACGCCCTACTCGTCCCATCCTCAAAGGCATTAGACTTTGCCCGTGACTCAAAAAATGAAAAGGCTTTGCAATGATTGATATCACTATCGACGGAACAACACTTTCGCTTCCTAAAGCTGACAGCTTGTTACAGGCAGCAAAAAACGCCGGTATTAACATCCCTAGCTTATGTGATTATTCTCATCGCCAAGAGAGACAACACTGCAATTTGTGCCAAGTACAAATCAAAAACCAAGATGGCAGTTTACGATGTGTTCGCGCCTGTGAAACACCGCTAGAAACGGGTTTAGAGGTCATTACTCAGTCGAGCCACTTAAGCCATCTTCGTCAACAAGCACTCAAAGATATTCTGAGTGATCACTTTGCTGATTGTGAAGCACCTTGCCAAACCGCCTGTCCTGCCGGCGTTGACGTGCAGTCGTACCTGTATCATATCGGCAGAGGTGATCATAAAGAAGCCGTCAAAGTCATCAAGCAAACCTTACCTTTACCCTTGTCTATTGGCCGTGTTTGCCCGGCTTTTTGTGAAGCCCAGTGTCGCCGCGGACTGGTAGATGAACCTGTGGCAATTCGCCAATTAAAACGTCATGCAGCAGACTTAGATTTACACGATGCAGAGTCTTATGTCCCGCCAAAAGCACCCACTACCAACAAGCGCATTGCGATTATCGGCAGTGGCCCAGCAGGACTCACCGCGGGTTATTATTTGTCTAATAATGGTCACGATGTCACCATTATGGAGTCGGCCCCTAAAGCAGGTGGCTGGTTACGTTACGGCATCCCAGAGTACCGCTTACCTAAAGATATACTGGATAAAGAGATTGAACTGCTCACCCGCAATGGACTTAAGATTGAAACTGGAGTTGAACTGGGTCGTGATACCAATTTAACCGAGTTAGTGGCCAATTATGATGCGGTTTGCCTCGCGATTGGGGCGCAAAAAGCCGTGCCAATGAATTATCCTGGCAGTGATTTAATCGGCTGTTATTTAGGTGTGGACTATTTACGCGATTATTGCACCGACAAAAAATTCATTACAGGCAAAAAAGTAGCCGTCATTGGTGGCGGTAATACTGCCATTGATTGCGCCCGTACCGCTGTCCGTGATGGTGCTGATGTGACCTTAATCTATCGTCGTAGCCGTGATGAAATGCCAGCTGAGCCCTATGAAATACATGAAGCAGAAGAGGAAGGGGTTAAGTTTCATTTTCTCACTAATCCTCTGGAAAACCACAGCGATAACCAGGGCCGGGTTAAATCCGTCACCTTTGCTAAAATGGCGCTCGGTGAGCCCGATGAATCTGGTCGCCGCTCCCCTAAAGCGACCGGCGAAACCTTTGAAGAAGCGTTCGACACCGTAATTCCTGCGGTATCTCAACAAGTGGATTTAGCCTTTTTAGACCAACCAGAAAATCAAATAGACACTGGCCATATCGCCCTGACCCGCTGGCATACTTTCCTTGGCTGCGAGCAAACCATGTCTGCTGGAGTGGAAAAGCTATTTGTTATCGGTGATTCCCGCACCGGCCCAGGTACTGCAGTTGGTGCGGTGGCAGACGGTCGAAAAGCCGCTGAAGCCATTGAAGGATTATTAACTGAAGGCTTAACATGTCATTTAGAGCCTGGACTATTTAACTCACGAAAAGCCAACAAAACAGCCTCGTTATCTGCAGCGCTACATCCCAACGCTTACCCTAACTTATACCCTGAGACAGCCAAACGTCGTCGCTTAAAAATGCCAGAGCTAAACCAGCTCAATCGAGCGCTTAACTTTGCCGAAGTAGAGCTAGGATTCATTCCCGATGAAGCAATGCAAGAAGCTATGCGTTGTTTAGAGTGTGCTTGCCAAGCCAATACCGATTGTAAGTTACGCGATTACGCCACCGAATATAAAGTCGACGGAAAAACACTGGATCAAACTCAGGCGCGTAAATTTAAAGTCGATAACAGTGCGCCTTTTATTACTTTCGACGCTAATCGCTGCATCAGTTGCGCCGCTTGTATTGACGCTTGCCATCAACAAAGTGGTCATAACGTTATCAGCTTTGAAGCCAATAGTTATCAAGCACTACCCGATGCTACAACAGCAGGCATTAGCCGCAACGCCCCTCGTGTTGGCTTTACTGCGTCGATGAATGACAGCGATTGTGTGCAATGCGGTAACTGTGTTCAAGTTTGCCCTACTGGCGCTTTGGTTGATGCCCGCGATAAAACCCAAGGCAGCGACAGAGCGTTAACCAAAACCTCAACCGTGTGCACATATTGTGGTGTCGGTTGCCGGGTTGAACTGCATGTCGACCAGACCAAAAATCATGTAATGCGAGTATCTGGTGACATTCAATCAGTGGTCAATGAAGGCATGCTATGTGTTAAAGGGCGCTCTGGTTTTGACTTTTTAAACAGCCCTAAACGCCTTACTACACCATTAATTCGCAAAAATGGTCAGCTAGAACCGGCCACTTGGAGCGAGGCTATTAGTTATATAGCACAGCAACTTCAACCGATTAAAGATGCTGCTGGGCCAAGCAAGTTTGCGGCATTGTCTTCTGCTAAATGCACCAATGAAGAAAACTATTTAATGCAAAAATTCACCCGTAGCATTATGGGCACCAACAACATCGATCACTGCGCACGACTATGTCATTCATCATCTGTTGCAGGGTTATCCGATACCATTGGCGGCGGGGCCATGACCAATAATATTCCCAGCATTAAAGACTCAGATGTGATTTTTATCATTGGCTCCGATACCACCAGCGCCCATCCTATTATCGCCTCTCACATTAAAAGAGCGGTCAGCCAACACGGCGCGCGCTTAATTGTGGCGGACCCAAAGAGAACGGCTATTGCAGACAGTGCCCATTTATATGTGTCACATAAACCGGGCACAGATGTGATGTTACTCAATGCCATCATGCAGCAAATTATCATCAATAACTGGCAAGACATGCACTACATCAATAGCCGTATTGAAGACTATGAATTGCTCAAGCAAGAAGTGATGAAGCCAGATTACAACTTAGCCAATGCAGCGTTGATTACTGGCGTGAGTGCAGAAGACATTGCAGCTATAGCAAAAATGATTGGTACCGCGGATAAAACAGCCTTGTATTATGCCATGGGAATTACTCAACATACCTCGGGTTATGACAACGTTGTGTCCACCTCCAACTTGCAATTGCTGTGTGGCAACATTGGCGTAACGGGCGGCGGACTAAACCCACTACGTGGCCAAAGTAATGTGCAAGGTGCCTGTGATATGGGCGCGTTACCCAATTATTATCCCGGTTATCAGCAAGTCGATAACCCACTCAATAACGTTAAATTTGCCAAAGCTTGGGGCAATACATCGCTAAATTCAGAGATAGGATTAGCAGCAACTGAAATCATGCAGGCGATTGTGAAAGGTAAACTCGATGCTCTGTATGTTTTGGGAGAAAACCCAGTGCTAAGCGATCCGGACCAAGCTCACGTAATCGCTGCACTATCCAAAATTAAATTTATGCTGGTGCAAGATATCTTTTTAACCGAAACCGCGCAGATGGCTCATGTGGTACTCCCCGCGACCGCCTTTGCTGAAAAAGATGGCCATTTCACCAATACAGAACGTCGGGTACAACAATTACGTGTCGCGTTAACCCCTCCAGGGGATGCGATTGTAGACTGGAAAATTATCCAAATGATTGCCAACAGCCTTGATGCTAATTGGCATTACCACAGCACCAAAGATATCTGGCAAGAAATTAACCACGTCACCCCGCAATATCAAGGCCTTACCTGGCAACGACTTGAACATAAGGTAGATGGTTTACAGTGGCCATGCTTTGATGAAAACCATCCTGGCACACCGATTTTGCATACCGAAACATTTTTACGCGGTAAAGGCAGAATGATGCCAGTGAGTTATCGACTACCTGCCGAAATGCCCGATAGCGAATATCCATTAACCCTTTCAACAGGCCGTTTACTGGAACAATTCCATACTGGCACTATGACCCGCAAAACCCCAGAACTGGATATTAAAGGCGCGCCCAGAGTAATGATTTCAGTTTTTGATGCCGAGCAATTGGGAGTCAATAACGGTGATATGTTGAAACTGAGTACTCGCCGCGGAGAAATAGACATAGCCGCCTTTGTGACTAAGCGGGCTCAGGTAGGAGTATTATTTTTACCGTTCCACTTTGCCGAAGCCGCAGCCAATAAACTGACCATTAATGCATTGGATCCCATTGCAAAAATTCCAGAATATAAGGTGTGTGCAGTAAAAGCAGAAAAGTCACTGCAGCCAAGTGTTGTTGCTTAAGCAGAGCCTAGCTCACATCATACTAGTAGCCTAGTAGCCTAGTAGCGCTACGCTGCTAGATCCTATAAAATCAAGAACCTAGCCCCTAGCAGGACGCAAGTCCGCCCTAGCAGCGAAGCGATCCTAGCAGGACGTAGTCCGCCCTAGCAGCGAAGCGATCCTAGCAGGACGTAGTCCGCCCTAGCAGCGAAGCGATCCTAGCAGGACGTAGT
>NZ_JBEOPN010000022.1:0-95562 GCF_040310085.1 Shewanella sp. S1-58-MNA-CIBAN-0166
GAACTCAGAAGTGAAACACAGTATCGCCGATGGTAGTTTGGGGTCTCCCCATGCGAGAGTAGGTCATTTCCAGGCGCTAAATTTACTCGAAAGAGTAGTGATAAGCCCGTTACTAACGTAACGGGCTTTTTTACGTCTATAATTTATAGTGTAGAGTTTGTTTTTGGCCAAAACATGACAGCAGTTTGTCGAATATGCCCATGCGTCCCCTTCGGGGATAAAAGAGTAGGTCATTTCCAGGCGCCTAATTGACTTTAGAGAGTCGCGAAACAGCCCGCGATCATATAGCGGGTTTTTTTAGTTCAAAATTTGAGAGTACGGTGGTTGATAGCATCCATCATAGTGCAGACGATATACCCATGCGTCACCTTCGGGGATAATCAAGAGTAGGTCATTTCCAGGCGCCTAATTGACTTGAAAGAGTCGTGACCTGGCGTGATAATCAAGTATTTTTACTTCTGCCATTTACTGACATGCAGGTCTTTAACAATATTTACTTCAGTAAACAAGATGCTAATTTTTTTAACTAGAGTCATTACTGCTAATTCATGGTGACAATGTAAAATATTGGTGAAGATATCATCATTTTTTACATGATATGTAGTAGGTATAAGGCTTTATTGTTTTTTTTTGCGAGCAATTATTAATCTTGAAACCAAATTTCGGTATCTGAAAATTGATATAATCTATTGTTAACATAAGTTGATTTCGTCTGCTGTATATTCCTACCACTTTAACCTTATTGATAATATGCTAGTGGTTTGAGCTGTGTGCCATACTTCATCTGTGTAAATAAAATAACACTTATCCGTTAAACAAGTTAAAGTGTGTAGATCTATTTAAAGTGTTTAATAAATAAAAAGTTTTTATGTCGTATATGCTATTAGGATTCATAACTATTTCTTTACTTATTGATAAGATTACCGCTAGCATATCTTCATATATTTAATTGGGTGGGTCTATTTTGCCTCGGTTGCCAAAACTTTCTCTGTCTCTACTTGTTCCTGCATGTATCTTTATCCTTTACCTTGGCTTGGTATGTGGGGAGTATTTCTATGAGCATGCAGAGCTAAATGATCAGCTTGCATTAAGACAGTCAGAGCAAATACAGAAAGATTTATTTCGAATGCGGCATGTCGTTGAATCATCGCTGTTGACGCATGATTTAGAACGAATAGAGCAGGAGGTTGCTTTAGTTTCAACAGATCAAAACATGATGGTGTATGTGATACTTGATTCGAGTAGTGAAATTCAATTCGCTAATCATATTATTTGGCGAGAAAGTAATGCCACTAACGTGCTAGAAGGTTATTCTGCTGATTTACATAGAATTGTTATCACCAATAATAAACCTTATTTAAAGGTGAATTTGGACCGTTTATCGATTCAGGCTTACTATCCTCTTAATGCTAATTCTCGTTATAGTTATTCAAATTCTGTAGAGCTTATTTATCTAGAATATGACATTGCCAATATTTTATCAGAAGCGGTTGATAGTCTGTTAAAGCGCTTTATAGAGATATGGGGGATTGGTGCTCTATTGTTGTCTTTATTCTGTGTCATGTTGCATTATTTACTGATTAGACCGTTAACTCAATTAAGCCAAGCCGCTAAAAACCTCGACTCTCCTGATTTCAATACTGATATCGTGTGCACATCGACCGAACTAGTTAACTTACGCGATTATTTGAATCAGGTTAATGGCCGGTTATCTCGCAGTAAAAAACGCCTCAATGATGCAGAGCAACGTTGGCTTTTTGTGGTTGAGGGTGCTCGTAATGGTATTTGGGATTGGTGTATTGCTACTGGCGATGTGTTTGTTTCTGATCGTTGGAAAGACATCCTAGGTTATCAACCTTATGAGCTCGATAATGATTATTCTGTTTGGGAGTCGCGTTTACATCGTGATGATAAGGCGCAGGTATTAAATACCTTACAGAATTACATCAGTAATCAACATGAATATTATGAAAGTGTGCATCGTTTACGTCATAAAGATGGACGATATATTTGGATTCTAGATCGTGGCAAAATAGTTGAGTGGGATGAATTAGGACGGCCATTACGAATTATCGGCACAATAACAGATGTTTCTGGTGATGTAAAAAGCCAACATATTACAACCGATAAACAGGGTCATAGTGGTCTTACGGATTTAATTAATCGTGATGTATTAGCCGATCAGCTCTATGATTTACAGGTTCTTAGCCGCAAGACTGGTCAGTTTTCTGCACTGCTTATGATTAATTTAGATAATTTCAAATTAATTAATGATGCTTTGGGTCATCAACTTGGTGATAGATTATTAATGCAGATAGCAGCCCGCTTATCTGGCACATTTTCTAGTGCTGGTTTGGTTGCTCGACTTGGCGCGGACGAGTTCGTTATTCTAGCCAAAAATTTTGGTAATGAAATTGATCAAGCAAGTAAACGTGCATTAGCATTGGCAAGTGAAGTGAGGCAGTTAATTGGCCGCGGTTACACCATTTCAGATCAAAACTTATCAATTTCAGCTCGGATCGGATTAGTTGTTTTTGATGGTATTGAGTCATTAGAACCTCAAATATTATTGGCCCGTGCAGATAGCGCTCTGGAGCAAGCAAAAGATAGTCGCTCTAATGGTTGCGCTATTTATCAACCGGAATTAGACCAGAATCAAGTGCAACCATTCAAATTACAAAACGAGTTGAAACTTGCTATCCAGAACAAGCAGATGTCATTGGTTTATCAACCCGTTGTTGATCAGGCCGGGCAGCTCAATAGCATTGAAGTACTAATGCGTTGGTATCACCCACAGTACGGATATATTAGCCCGCGTAAGTTTATTGCGTCAGCTGAACTGTCTGATTGTATCTTTGAATTAGAGCTGTGGGCATTAGATCAAGTCTGTGAACTTATTCAAACACTGCAACAGGCAAATGCGACAGTTCCTTTAATGTCATTAAATGTATCTTCACGTCACTTTCATCAAGATCATTTTGTAAACGTAGTGATGAACCGAATCAATGCAGCACATGTCTCTCCTGCATTGTTTCAGTTCGAATTATCTGAAGATGTATTCGTGGTGAACGCTAATGTTGCCAGAAATAAAATAGCTGAGTTACAACGATTTGGTGTCAACATTGCGATGGATAATTTTGGTGGAGGTTCTTGCGCGGTCCATTTATTACAAGGTATTCGTTTTTCACAAGTGAAGTTAGCAGCTGTTTATATTGAGGACATAGAATATAACCCTGAAACCTTTAACATAGTGAATGCCATTGTTGAGTTTGCCACTAAGTTAAACTTCCCTGTAGTGGCTAAACAAGTCGAGAATAAGCAGCAACTCAATTTACTGACCCATGCAAAATGTACTTGGTTTCAAGGCTATATTATCAGCCGCCCATTAGCACATGACGACATTATTCAATTAATTAAGACACAGTTATCTTTGAGTGTTGTGCAATAAAGTCAATGGTATGAGATAGGGCGATATTACGCATGTTATCTTTTTCGATGAACACTTCGTGATATGCGCCTTCAATAATGACTTTATGGCAATGAGTACTTAGTGCTAAGTTTTGCGCCTCATTGCAGACAATAGTGTCTCTTTCAGCTTGCAAAATTAGTATCGGAGTTTGGCTGTGCTTAGCGTAGTCGATGCATTTCTCCGCTGCATCCATTGCCTCTAGTAACCAATGGTTAGTCGGTGAGCCTAACTGTGCTTTAGTGGTTTCTTCAAAGATGTTGCGATAGTGCTTATAGCGTTGTTGGCTATGAGTGAGTCGGTTGCGTTTAAAGCTGTCTGGTTTGTAATGAGTTCCCCCTATTACAAATGTACTGTGTACTTTATTTGCTTCCAGACGATTAGTATCAAGCTTTTGTGCTAGCCACCGAATGATGGGTTTTGTAAACGGTAATCGAATACCAAACATTGGAGCAGAGAAGACTGCTGCCGTAAACGTATTTGGGTGTTGATTAATGTAATCGCTGGCAATGGTGCATCCCATTGAGTGAGCGATGATAAATAGCTCATCATGCTGTTGTTGGCGTACGACCTGCTCAATAAATTGAGTTAAATCCTCAGTGTAATCGGTAAAGTTGGCAACATAACCCTGATGTGGATTGTGTGTCAGCCGGTCTGATAACCCTTGTCCTCGATGATCTAAAGCGTAAACGCTAAATCCTTGTTGGTATAAATCAAACATCAATTCTTGATATTTTATATAGGATTCAACTCTGCCATTGCTTATCACGATTGCGCGCTGATTGTTTGGATGTTGGATCATCGCATAGGCAATATTTATACCGTCATCAGTACAGAAACTCGATTGGTGTACTTGTTGCCAAAAGTGTCGTTGCTCACTGGTATCGAGCTTTAGTTCTGATGAAAATTTCATGTAATGCATAGTTATTAAGCCAGCTCATTTATATCTAAAGTATTGTGTGTTCGATGTATTTATCTGTCTGATTATCCGGTACTTGCTTGTTTTATTATCGCCTTTTGGCGAGCAATAAACTCATCAACCATTTGCTCTAATACCGACATTGGGATAGAACCATTTTCTAAAATGGCATCATGAAACTTTCGGATATCAAAGTTTTTTCCTAATGCCTTTTCAGCCTTAGCCCGTAACCGTTTTATGGTTAATTCACCAATTTTGTATGACAACGCTTGGCCTGGCCAGGAAATATAGCGATCTATTTCAGTGGTAACGTTGTGCATTGAAAGTGCAGTATTACCGGCCATAAAGTCTATCGCTTGTTGGCGGTTCCAACCTTTAGCATGCATGCCGGTGTCGACGACTAAACGCGCCGCACGCCACATCTCATAGGTTAGCCGGCCAAAGTTACTGTATGGGTCTTGATAAAACCCAGCTTCTAAGCCTAAATATTCTGAATATAAGCCCCAACCCTCACCAAATGCAGAGATGTAACTGTAACGTCTAAAATTAGGTAAGTCAGTGAGTTCTTTATTGAGTGATATTTGTAAATGGTGCCCAGGCACTGCTTCGTGTAGGGTTAGAGCTTCAAGCTCATAGAGTGGTCGCTTGTCTAAGGCGTAGGTGTTTACCCAATAATAGCCAGGCTCGTCGTCACGGTTTGAACCCGAGTAGCGCCCTGTGGTGTATTTAGGCGCAATTTCAGCAGGTACCGGTGCAATACCATAAGGTGTGCGCGGTAATTTGCCGAAATACTTAGGCAACATGGCATCTGCTTTTTTGGCAATAAATGCTGCTTCTTTAAGTAACTCATCAGCGTTTTTAGGATAAAACTGTGGATCCGTGCGTAAAAACATTAAAAAATCAGCAAAACTGCCTTTAAAGCCAACATCTTTAATTACCTGCTCCATTTCTGATCTTATACGAGCAACTTCTTGTAATCCAAGTTGATGGACTTGTTCAGCTGTCATCGGCAGCGTGGTGTAATACTCAACTCTGTTTTGATAAAACGCAGCGCCATCTGGTAAAGCCGAAGCCGCGATGTCTATTCGTGCGTTGGGAATATACTCCTCAGTCATGAAATCATAAAACTGTTGGTACAGAGGAAGCACGATTTGTTCTACGATTGTTCTACCTTGCTGGGTCAGCATATTTTTTTCTGCTGCGCTAAAATGGTCAGGATAGTGGGTAAACGGAGTAAAGTAGCCGCTGCTCTCAACCGGAACAATAAACGCGCTAATACTGTCTTCGAACCCATTCAGGGTGATTTTTGCTGGGGTAATACCGCTGGCTAAGCCTTGTTTGAGCCAATATGTTTGTTGGGCGAAATAGCGTGGTAATTGCTTAAGTTTAGCTAAATAGTGCTGATAATCTTCAATACTATTGAAGCGAGCTTTAGCAATAGACGCAATATAAGCATGAAAACCACTTTCAGCTGTTATCGGTAAATAGTGGTCATGAAACCGATACATGTCGACTTCGTTTTGTAGCTGGTCTTGCAAAATCTTAGCATTGATGACATCTGATTTGGATAAGTTTTTCCGGTCAAGCTGCTTAAGTGTATGGAGAATTTTGAGCGTCTGTTGGTTCTTTTCTGCTAATGTTTCTGCAGATAAATCGTCAAGCTTTGCAGCTACTGATGCATCTCCTAAACTGGCGGCTAACTCCGGTGAGTAAGCTAAATTAACCGCCCAACTCTGGTCTATAATTGCTTGTAAATCTCTATCTATCTGCGTTTGTTGGCCAGTGATTGGGGTATCAACCTGAGTCGTGGTTGAATAGCTACTACAACCCAATAAACTTAACATTATCAGTGCAGGTAGGATCAGCAAGCGCATCTATAGTCCTTTATGGTTTAATCTGTTTGTTAGCATTAGAGTATGCCCGATTTAAGTATAAAAAACACATTCCAAATTAGCGTTTGCTTTTTAGTGTGGTAGATTCCAGAAAAAAACATTGGCCATCAGAATTTGTATAAATACATGTTAAACTGA
This sequence comes from Shewanella sp. S1-58-MNA-CIBAN-0166, assembly GCF_040310085.1. Classification (NCBI taxonomy): domain Bacteria; kingdom Pseudomonadati; phylum Pseudomonadota; class Gammaproteobacteria; order Alteromonadales; family Shewanellaceae; genus Shewanella; species Shewanella sp. S1-58-MNA-CIBAN-0166. The sequence continues at coordinate 6,416 of NZ_JBEOPN010000022.1, forward strand.
ATACGATTCTCTGACCGACAAAATTAAACTAATGGCAGGGTAAGTTTATAGGGGTTAATTATGATAGATAAAACCATTCCGTTGGTTGATTTGCATCGACATTTAGACGGTAATGTTAATGTAAAAACTATTTGGGAATTAGGCCACCAACACGGTATTCAGTTACCCGCTAATTCGCTAGAAGAGCTTGCGCCATTTGTGCAAATCCAAGGGAAAGAGAACAACCTAGTCGATTTTTTGAAGAAACTAGATTGGATGGTCGCGGTATTAGCTGATCTAGATGCTGTAAAGCGTGTTGCTTATGAAAATGTTATTGATGCAGCATCGCAAGGGTTAGATTACGCTGAATTGCGCTTTAGCCCTTATTACATGGCGATGAATCATAATCTGCCCATTGAAGGTGTCGTTGAAGCCGTTATCGATGGTGTACGTGCAGGTGTAAAAGAGCAGGATATTAGCGTTAACCTCATTGGTATTATGTCGCGTTCTTTTGGACAAGAAAAATGCCGCTTAGAACTTGAAGGCATACTTGCCCATCGTGACAGCATTGTGGCGATGGACTTAGCCGGCGATGAACTTGGTTTCCCAGGCGATTTGTTTACTGAGCACTTTAAGCGTGTTCGAGATGCAGGGCTACAAGTTACCGCCCATGCTGGTGAAGCCGCGGGTGCTGAAAGTATGTGGCAAGCCATTAACGTACTGGGTGCAACCCGAATTGGGCATGGCGTGAATGCGATTCATGATCCGAAGTTGATGGAGTATTTGGCCAAGCATCGTATTGGAATTGAATCATGTCCAACTAGCAACTTACATACGTCTACCGTTCAAGATTACGATGCTCATCCACTGCGTAAATTTATGGATGCTGGTGTATTAATTGGTCTTAATACCGATGACCCAGGAGTGAGTGCTATTGATATCGCTCATGAATATCGTGTGGTTAAATCTGAAATGGGTTTCAGTGATAGTCAGCTGGCGACATTGCAACGTAATGGGGTTGAAATGGCCTTTATGTCTGACAGTGACCGCAAAGCGTTATACGCTAAAAAAGCGAAGTAAATGGCGAATGTGAGTAAAAAAATAGCCAGCAAATGCTGGCTATTTTTGTATTCTACTTTGCATAAACAGTGAGTTAAATAACCCTTGAAAACTGTTGCTGACGAGCTTTTTGACGATAATATACATCAAAGCACATACAGATATTTCGAATAAGTAGACGACCGGTCGTGCTAACGGTAAGTTTGCGGTCTGTGATATCAACCAATTTATCATTAATGAATGTTTGCAACAGTTTTAGATCTTCAGCAAAATATTCATCAAAGTTAATAGCAAACTTTTGTTCAATTTTATCCATGTCTAAATCAAAATGACAGATAATCTGTTTAATGACCGCGCGACGAATTTCATCATCATGATTTAAGCTACAGCCTTTCCATAATGCATGACCATTAGCATCAATAGATTCGTAGTATGGACGAATATCTTTTTGATTTTGGGCATAGCAGTCGCCAATTTGGCTGATAGATGATACCCCTAACCCAAGCAAGTCACATTCTTCTTGGGTGGTGTACCCTTGGAAATTACGATGTAATTTGCCGGCATTTTGTAACTTTGCCAACTCATCATTGGGTTTGGCAAAATGGTCCATACCAATAAATTGATAACCCGCATCTGTTAACGATTCTATCGTTTGGCGAAGCATATCTAATTTCTGTTGTGGAGCAGGCATATCATGTTCTTTAATTTTACGTTGTGCAGCAAAACGCGATGGTAAATGTGCATAGTTAAAGACAGATAGACGATCAGGCGATAGCTCAATAATGCGTGCAATGGTTTTTGCAAACGTTTCTGGCGTTTGCAGCGGTAAACCGTAAATTAAATCAACGTTAGTGGACACGAAACCGAGTTCTTTAGCTCTGGCAATTAAGTCGAAAATAAATTGTTCATCTTGCTCACGGTTAACGGCAATTTGTACTTCTTTATTAAAGTCTTGAACACCAATAGAGACCCGGTTAAACCCAGCTTCTTTTAAAGTGTCTAACATGTTGAGTTCTATCTCTCGCGGGTCAACTTCAATTGAGTATTCACCCACGTCAGCAAAATTAAAGTGTTGTTTAATTAGTGCGGTCAGTTTAAGAATTTGTTCAGGGCTTAAAAATGTCGGTGTTCCGCCACCCCAATGCATTTGGGTTACAGTGTAATTTTTGAATAATGGAGCGCGCTTAATAATTTCAGTGGCCAGATATTCAATGTATTGATCTGCTTTATGAGCATGGCGAGTAATAATTTTATTACAACCACAGTAGTAGCAAAGCTTGGCGCAAAAAGGAATATGCACATATAGCGACAGTTTGTCTGACTTACTGTTTTTAATAGATGTCAGTAGATTTTGCTCAGTAAAGGCATCGTCAAACTCTAGTGCGGTCGGGTAAGAAGTATAACGGGGACCGCTGTAATTGTACTTTTCGATCATCGACTGATCCCAACTAATCTGAGTGGGCTGCTTCAAGGCGTGTCCTCCGGGAGTAAATTAGCAACAGGCGAAGTATGCAATGTTCGTGATCAAATAACCTTGATCTAGGTTGTAAAAATGAATGTTGCCTATGGTGATTAGTGAGGTTTAGCGATAGCTGATATGAAATAATGACCAGACTGTGCAGCAGGTCACAGTTTGTGTTTGGCGATTATTTAAGTAAGGCTGGTTTCTAGCCAAGGTTAAAACGTTGAGAGCCTAAATTGCGCGCCTTACCATCGTATCTCACTTCAGTAAGTTGTACTTTACCGCTGCGGTGTTTCAACACAATGCTCGTTGAACGAGTGCCGTATTCTTCATGTTCGATAAAAATAGATGATAGACGTCGTTCCCACTCAAGACTAATGCCTGTTTGAGGTAAATCTTGATCCTTGGGTTGAGAAGTATCGCGCATGATATTGAGTAATTGGTCTATGCAAGGTGATTGCATTTGTTTGATATAGCTTTGTAGCTGTTGCTGACCTTTAGCCATTTTAGGCCATATATCATCCAGCGCACCGTTACTCACAGCATGAAAACCAGGCTTAAGCAAAGTGGTCGTTAAGGTTTTACTGTTAAAGCAATGGAGTTGATTGTGCTGTTCGAAGACTAAATTAAACGGATTGTAGTTTATCGAGTGTTCAGTTAACCATTGGCTATTGATGTGTTGTTTGGTTAGCGCGTCAACGACTAACTCTCCACGACTGCGAACGCCATCTTGCTGTTCGATTGCTCGAATATTGGTTAGCCCAGCAAATTGACCCTGTTCATTAATTCCTAACCAAGTACCGCCGGCTTGTTTATCTTGCCCTGCGATAATGATTGGTGTTGTTGCCCAACGATAGGCGGGTTCGGTTGCTCTGTGATGAAATTCATCGCGGTTAGCACAGACAATTAAGGGGTAATCTGGATGCGCCTCAATGGCAATAAATAAAATACACATGACTGCCCCTTAAAAGTATCGACACCGCCATCATAACCTAATAAATCGATTATGATTAATGATGATGCTTATGTGTCGAAGCTGACTCGTGATGATGTGCAGCTTTGGTGTCTGAATGATGGCCGTGGTCATGGCTATGTGGTGCTGATTTTAGGTTGATCATCAAACGGCTTAAAAATTTTCGAGGTCCAAGTCGCAATAAGCTGGCGCCAAACAATAAAACGATTGCCACTAGACCAAGTATATTGGCCGCCTCAGGTAACTGTAATGTTAATGATGAGCTCAGAGTGAGTTGATCTGCCACCATTAATCCTACCAGTAAAATCCCGCCTAACATGAGTCCTTGTTTCCAATTCATTAACTTCAACTGGCCGATGCTGAGTACCGGCGCAGCGAGTAAAGTAAATGCCACTGCAATTTGGCTCCAACCACTGTAAGCCAAGGCAAGCGCCAAAATTACCGTGCCTAAATTACAAAAACGCATCGGTAAAAAGACTAATAGCAAAATAAATACCTGTAATGCGGGGTTCTCAAGCGGAACAGAGGGATGACCTATTAGGTTTGCTAATACTAAGCTAAGGATAATCCAGGGGGCACTTCGGTCGACTAATTGGCTAAAGCCAAAGCGCCAAGGTGACTCAGAAAGTGTTGGGTGCGGATCTGTTATATCAACTTTTGTCAGCGTCATTAGTGCCCCAATAGCTAATAGCCCCAATATTTGGTAAAGCGCAAACCAAGGGCCCAATAGTAATAAGGTAATTAACAATGCTTCAGGACCCGCTAGACGCTGCAACCAACGTAACCCTAGGGAAGGATGAGATGGGCGTAATCCAGCAGCAAACCTAGCGGTGGCGATAAAATAACTGCCTAATAAGATAGGAGAAATAGTCAGCAACCAACTAACGAATTGCTCTGAACCATGGTCTTTATGAGCGTGTTCATGGCCACCAGTATCCATCAATAGCAGTAGGGCTAATAACCCTAAACCTAATAGGCTGCCAATGCCTGCTTGGTATTGATATTGACCTTGCTTGTCTTCTTGTTGATGACCATGAGGTTGATGTAATACCACGTGTAAAATAGAACCGGTAACAAAGGCTTGCAAGTAAACCGTGTTTTCAAGACTTAATTGAGTTAACAAATGTTCGCCAGCAAAGTAGCCGACGCTGGTTAATACCATCATTGCAGCTAAAACGGCGCTGGCCCATCGAGTGCCGACTTGAGGTTTGAGTAACCACCAAATAGCGACGCCAACAGGTAGACGGTGCATGATCACGCCTAAGGCTAGAAGTGTCGAATTGCCCTCTTGTTGTGCCAATACCATCGCTCCACCGTCTGTAATGGTGTGCAGTAATAGTCCGCCAATGCCGAGTGTGAGGGTGATGTTGTGGGTGATTTCTGAATATCGATGAAACAGTTTTTCACTGGCTGTCGGGCCCCAAACGCCAAGCATGACAAACAATAGCGTGATAAACCCACCATGCTCCAACAGTTCTGGCAAAATATGAATGAGCACCAATCCGCCAAGGGAGACGAATATAAATCCATCTAGGCCTTTTTGTAATCCGCTACCTGATGAAAAGAAGCGATAAAAAAGTGGCCCAAACAGCAGTGCAATACAGCTAGCGATTAGATAGAGCATGTTATCCAGAAATAAATCGAAAAAAACAACGCAGTATACCATTTTAAACCAGTATTGTAGCGTGTGAATATCTCAAGCTGAAAAATTTACTTAGAACCTATAGAGAATGCAGATCTAGTCATTGACGTTAAAGCCAAAAACCTTTTTCGGGTCATCACTTTGGCAAGCGTATGTGGCTATTTTTGATGAGGCATTATTCACTATTATTAACAACTAACGCTTTGTAATCATCAATAAACTGGCTGTTTTCATCGCTTATGTTACTGCGTTGGGTATACAATGTAGCCCATATTTTGTTAATTAAAAGATTGTTGTCCATGGATATTTTTTCTGCAGCCGTCATGTTGTTCTTGATTATGGATCCGCTGGGTAATTTACCTATATTCGCTTCCATACTGCGGCATATTGATCCCAAAAAACGCCGTAAAGTCTTAATCCGCGAACTGCTGTTTGCGTTGGTTATCATGTTGTCGTTTTTGTATGCTGGTGAAGCTATTCTTAACTTTCTGAACTTACGTTCTGAATCCGTTAGCATTGCGGGCGGCATTATCTTATTTTTAATCGCGATTAAAATGATCTTCCCTTCGCCGGGGGGCGTGGCTGGATTAGCTGCTGGTGAAGAGCCTTTTATTGTTCCGATGGCTATCCCGCTAATGGCTGGTCCTTCTATTTTAGCGGCATTGATCCTATTGGCGCACACAGATAGCAGCCGCATGACTGATTGGACTATTGCGTTGGTCTCAGCATGGGGGATGAGTGCCGTTATTTTAATGTTCTATAAGTTGTTTACTCGTATCCTTGGTGAGAAAGGCTTAATCGCGGTAGAGCGACTCATGGGGATGGTATTGGTGATGATATCAGTACAAATGTTACTGGATGGAATATCAAATTATATCAACTCCACGGTGAATTAAGCTAAATTGTTATAGATAAGCATTGCGCTAAGTAACTGCAGTAAGCCGACTTAACCGAGTCGGCTTACTGCTTTTTGACGCTGGGTTAATAGCCATTTGTATTAATTTTTAATCGAACAGATTTATTTACATTAAAGAATGTCTAATTTAATTGTAACCCTGTGGTTGCAACTGTTAATGTCATGTAATTATTGTTTGGGGTGAATTATGAAATATATTATCGTCATGTTGGGGCTTGTTTTTATGACCTTGCAAGGGTGTCAAAATCAGTCAGCAGCATCAAAGGTAGACGAACAAGCAGCCACTGTAGTGGTAACCAAACCATTAATTAAAGATTGTGGTCCGAGTGCGATGCCACCTTTACGTGATCGCACCAAATTAACTGAAAATTTGCGCAAGAAAGGGCTCATCACCGCGGACATGGATCAAGCACAAATAGATAAAATTGTTGCTGATTATATAACTAAACGCCAAAAAGCATTTGAAAAATGCCATAAACCAACACCAAATACAGGTAAGTCGTAATGAGTAAGTTGACTAAATATCAAGGGTTAGCCGTTTCATCTTTATTGCTTGCATGTAGCAGCATGGCTGTTGCTGCTCCACAAACAGGTACACCTGCAGATGCAGGGCTAATTAATGAACAACAAGTATTGTATTGGTTAATTAAACGCGGCGAAGTGAGTGCTGATGCCAGCGAAGCTGAAAAACAAGCTGCTGTAGATGCTTTTGTAAGCCGTGGTCGAAATGCGACTTTTAAACCTGCTGCCATTGAAGTAAAAGCGGAACAATTACGCATTAAACGCTCAGCGCAAAAAAACACTAAAAGTGTTCAATATGCCGCAGCAAATAACAAAGTTTTAGCCGATCAAGATATTACTAAAACGGTAAAGGTGTTAGCTGTATTGGTAGACTTTCCTGATTTACCTCATGATGCTAACCAGCTTAACGTAGGTGATACGGACATGTATTACAGCAGCTACCCAACATCACATTATCAGCAACTGCTATTTTCAAAAACCGGTTTTACAGGCCCAAGTAATCAAACCCTGCAATCGGCTTATCAGTATTTTCAGGCGGTGTCGGGTAATAGCTTTTATTTTACTGGCCAAGTGCAAGACTGGGTAACCGCAGACAACAATGCCGCTTATTACGGTGGTAATGATGTTGATGAAAATGACAAGGCAGTACCTGAGCTAGTAAAAGAAGCCGTCACCAAAGCAGTAAGCGGTATGAGTGATACTGAACTTGAAAGCTATGATATTGAAGACCCTTTCGATATCGATGGCGACGGTAATTATGATGAAGCAGACGGTATTATCGATCACGTGATGCTGTTTCATTCAAGCATCGGTGAAGAAGCTGGTGGTGGAGTATTGGGTGAGGATGCCATTTGGTCGCATCGTTTTTATGTCGATTCAAATACCAATGGTTATATTATTCCTGGTCGCTCCCTTAAGGTATTCGGTTACACCGTGCAGCCAATCGATGCAGCGGCTGGAGTATGCACCCACGAGTTTGGTCATGACTTAGGCTTACCAGATGAGTACGACACCACTAATAGTGGTGATGGTTCACCTGTAGGTGCTTGGTCGTTGATGTCTGGCGGTAGCTGGACGGGTAGCATTGCTGGTGCTCAACCAAGTGGATTTAGCCCGTATGCAAAATCTTTCTTACAGCAAAAATACAAGGGTAAGTGGGTTAATGAGCAGCATATATCTCTGGCCGATTTAACCAGTAGCGGTACCGCTGTGCAACTTAACCATGCCGTCAATACTGATGCCGTAAACCAGCTATCTATAGCACTACCCGCTGAGGCTGTTGCTTTTAAAGCACCACTAACGGGTCAATATCAGTATTATTCGGGTCAGGGTAATATGATCAATAATGCCATGTCATTTGATGTGACCTTACCATTAGATACGCCATTAGCATTATCATTTCAAGCCCATTGGGATATTGAAGACGATTATGATTATGTGCAGGTGTTGGTTGATAGCGTTGCTATAGAAGGTAACTACACAAATAGTACAAATTCAATTTACCCTACGGTAAAACACTCTATTAGCGGTAAATCGAGCGACATTAGTACCGCTTATGGAAGCGATGCCTGGGTTGATCTAATATTTGATTTGAGTGCATATGCCGGTCGTGATGTGCAAATCAGCGTGGTCTATAAAACCGATGAGGCCGTTGGTGATTATGGTATGGCGATTGATGATATTCAATTAACTAATCAAGGCACGGCATTTTATATCGATGGCGCCGAATCAAGCGGCATTGCAACGCTATCCGGTTTTAGCCGAATTGAAGACAGTCTTGCTGGTAAAGCGAGACGTTACATTGTGCAATTACGCAGCCACCAAGGTGTAGACGCTGGGCTGGTTTATGACAAATACGAACCCGGTGTGCTGTTATGGTTAGAAAACTTTAATCAAACCGATAACAATGTGTCAGAACATCCTGGAAAAGGGTTAATTGGCGTGGTCGATGCAGACCAAAATTTGATTGGCAGTCAATCTACTGATGTGCAAATTCGCGATGCAGCATTTAGCTTATTTGCTCAAAGTTCATACAGTGGTGATAGCCACTTAGCCGCCGAGCCGCTATTTGACGACAATCGTGATTACAGCGCGCCGCTAAAACCACAGGCTGGGCTGATATTGCCTGAGTTAGGCCTAACCATGCAAGTCACAGAGCAAGCAACAGACAGCAGTACTGCAACCGTTGAATTTGCTTTGTCTGACAGCAGCGTGCTACCACCGGTGACACTTGTCGCCGACATTAATGCACAAGCAACCGGTGCAGATGTTAGTTTTAATGTGGTCGTGAGTGGCGGCACTGATTACACTTATACATGGTCGTTTGGCGTGAATAATGCCACCAGTACCGATACTGCCCCTAGCTATACTTATTCCACATCGGGTGATTATAACGTCAGTGTTATTGTTACCGATGGCGCGGGTAATACCGTGACAGCAACTGAAGTCGTCCGAGTGGTTATTCTGCCAATAGCTGCTTTTACTTTATTACCGACGAACTTAACTGTGGCTCTGACAAACACCTCCAGCCAAGGTTTTGGTAACTTGACTTATCAATGGAATTTTGGCGATAGCAATACTAGTACCGCTCAAAACCCAAGTCATACCTATACAGCCGCTGGCAGTTATACTATTACCTTAAAGACCACAGATTCTCAGGGTAACGAGTCGACAGCCAGTCAAACAATCACAGTATCGTCGCCAATAGTGGCAGTGACTACCCCAACCCCAACCACAACCACAACAGATAGTGGTAGTAGCGGTGGTAGTTTGGGGTGGTTAAGTGTATTAATGCTCGGTCTATTGGGCTATCAGCGCAAACGAGTTTAATCTCTCGTAGCAAACAACAGAAACGCCCATAAGGGCGTTTTTTATTTTGATTACTGAGTTAGGTTTACAAGATGCTGAGTAGCATTAACCTTAAGTGCTTTGATTGATATACTCGACAGCCGCAGGCAGAAATATTTCGCTGACAATAAGCTGTGAACCGTGCAAGTTAAAGTAACGTCTACGCCCCCATAAACTACTGTTAACCTGTTGATTTAAGCTGGTGGCTAGTGCTGCTAAACGGCCACAGGTTTCAAACTGAGCGACTTCAATATTGCCGGGAGTAATGTCTGGGCTATTAAACAATAACTCACCTAAAGGTCGGGTGCCAAGGCGAGTAAAATCATTCTGTTGATTGCGAATCTGTTTATCATCAGCATTTTGATTATTAGGGGATTGAGTGCCTAAAATAGTCTGTGGGATCAGTGTGCGGGCAAATACCCAAGGGGTGCCGTCAAGACACAATAATACTTCGCGGACCCAAACAGGGTTAGTTTGAGCAGGAAATTCATCTGCTAGAGGCTCAAGTAAATGCTCGCCTAACACTTTCACTTCAAAGTGTTTGCAGTGTGTCTTGAGGCGCTGGGTCAAACTTCCGGTTGCTAATAGCCACTCTTTAAGTTGGCTATGAGGCAATGAATCGATCTTTTGTGGCGAAAACCAATGAATTGATTCACCATAAGGAAAGCTAATACTGGTCACGTTCATCTAAAACTCGTTACAATATATCTCAACGGCAGTAGTCTATCATGTCAAAGATGAGCAAACACTCTTAGGGAGTGGGCACGATGGCTTATTTAATTAACGTTCCACATTGAAAGGGTGTCTCTCACTATGAAAAAATTGGTTTCAACGTTAGTTATGCTGTGTTGTTTCGCATTTAATGTCCATGCCGCTGATGAACCAGCCCTCGAAGATTATGCTTATTACGGTTTTGAGCCAGATATTGTGACTAACTATATTTCTAACCGTAAAAAGTTAGGTTTTGTTAAAATCAGTGTCGAATTGATGGTAAAAGATCCGAACGATTTAATGAGCTTAGAACATCATGATCCTTTATTACGCTCGGCCATTGTTGAAATTTTGGGTAATCAGTCAGAAGAAAAGGTTAAATCCTTATCTGGTCGTGAAGAGATCCGCCGTGAATGCTATGAGACAGTCAACCGCCTTATGGAACAAGAAGTCGGTCGCTCTATTGTGGTTAACTTATTATTTACTAAATATTTATACGATTAATGACCCGTTCAACGACTCCTCCGATGCGAGCCAAGCATAATGCAGCTAAGCGCTCGCCAAGCCGATCCGCTACCAAGGTTAATCCTGTTTCTGTGAAGCCTAACAAGCCAGTGTTATCAAAATCATTGCATCCGCGTAATGCCCATCTACAGGGTTATGACTTTGCTGCATTGATCGTTGCTATGCCAGCACTAGCCGCTTTTGTTCGACCAAATCCTTATGGTAATCCTTCCATTGATTTTGCTGACCCAAAAGCGGTAAAAAGCCTCAATGCAGCATTATTGTTGAGCGAATATCACATTAACGGTTGGGACATTCCTGAAGGATATTTGTGCCCGCCAGTCCCTGGGCGAGTGGACTACTTGCATTACATTGCTGATTTATTATCGGTTAATGGCAACGTGGTTAAAGGAGCTGGTATTCGAGGGTTAGATATCGGCACGGGAGCAAATGGTATTTACCCGTTACTGGGTATTCAAGCCTACGGTTGGCAATTTGTGGCATCGGATATTGATCCTGTCTCTATCGACAATGTCGCTAAAATTGCCCAGCAAAATGCCCAGATTGCCACTCACTTACAGTTAAGGTTACAGCCGCAACCCGAGCATATATTTAAGAATATTATCGCTGCAGATGAACGGTTTGATGTCACCTTGTGTAATCCGCCGTTTCATCGCTCACTCGCTGAAGCTTCCGAAGGTTCATTACGGAAAGTCAAAAATTTAGCCAAAAGCCAGCAACAAAAACATGGTCAACAATTGCGTAAGTTAGCGGTTAGTCAGGCTAAACCGACGCTTAATTTCGGCGGTCAAAAAGCCGAGTTATGGTGTGATGGTGGTGAGCAAAAATTCTTAGCCAACATGATCAAGCAAAGCCATGATTATGCCAACCAAGTGCTATGGTTTACGTCACTCGTGTCAAAGTCGGACAATCTCAAACCTTGTTATCAACTACTTAAACAGCTTAATGCTGTGGAAGTAAAAACTATCGAGATGACACAAGGTAATAAAGCGACCCGTATTTTAGCGTGGAGCTTTTTAGCCCCAGCAATACGCCAACAATGGGCCACATTACGTGCTTAATCTTTAGTGGCATCAAACTCAATCGTTTCACTGCCGTGATACACCAAAAAATGTCGCCCTTTAGCACGAGCTATCAAGGTAATGCCCATTTGTTTGGCCAAATCTAGGCCCATTTGGGTAACGCCACTGCGTGACAACAATACTGGTATGCCCATTTTGGCGACTTTGATGACCATTTCTGATGTTAATCTGCCTGTAGTGTAGAAAATCTTATCGTGTCCCGTTTGCTGATCTAACCACATATCTCCCGCCAACGTATCAACGGCATTGTGGCGGCCAACATCTTCAACAAATGCTAAAATTTGTTCGTCTTGGCATATTCCGCAACCATGCACAGCGCCGGCATTTTTGTAGGTTTCATTATAAGCATTGATATTGCCGAGTAAGGCATAAATAGTCGATTGTTTGAGTGATGGAGTAGGTAAACTAATCTCATCCAAGCCTTGTAAAAATCCACCGTAAACAGTGCCTTGGCCACAACCGGACGTCACTGTTTTTTCAGACAATTTCTGCTCAATATCTTCAGATATCTCTTGGGTTATCACCGCCGCTGAACTGACTTCCCAATCAACGATAACCGACTCTAATAGACTTAACTCGCTAATAAACCCCTGGTTTTTTAAGTAGCCAATAGTGAGTGACTCTGGTTTAGCCCCCAATGTCATTAAGGTTACGATAGGACGCCAATTTAAATATACGGTTAATGGTCGTTCGCAAGCGACAAATTTATCGACGACCTGGCCTTGTTCGTTGATGGCTTTAACTGCAATGGTGAGCGGAACCTGCGTGTTGGTTTTAACAAACTTTATTGCATTGCGCTGCAAAGATGTGGCTGAAACAGATTGAGTCATAAGCGAGATAGCCTCTTAGTGGGTCATTCATAGATTGAAAGAATAGGCAGAGTTTGCCTGCTTCAACACCTGATGATCATAGCAATTATTATTCCTTAAACTGAAAACAACTTGTCTAAGCGTGATCTGGCGCAAATCTTCACAAATTCAATGAATTTGGCGCGTATTAATGTCCCACCTAAAATTGCACTGTGGACATATTGTCCTATTCTTAGGAGGGATTTCGGGATCTAGTTCAAAGTTAATTTTACTTTTTAGTTGGCATCATTTTTGCTCTTATTTTAGTTATAAACAAATCAATCAAGTGTATTTCAATACACATATTCATGTCAGAGGTAAGCATTACCATGCAACACACCGACACGATTTGGCCAATGTATGTTTCATTGAAAAAGGTTCAAACCCAAGTAGGGCGCTGGACATCTGTTCGCTGGGAGCTGGATCAAATGGTTCCAGCAACAGAGCAGAAACCAGACAATTCTGTTTTGGTGCCACTGGAATTGTACAAAGATCAACGTGGTAGTTATCGCATCAATCTCGATATGGATAATGCAACACTCTTTATTGTGTGCGATGAATTGATTGATGGCACATGGGTGCCTGCGATGATCTCTGCCGACCAACACGTGAGTGCCGGTTGCCTAGAATCAGATACTCCAGTGCTTAATATTCCCATGCCTAGCGCCATTGCCTGTTGGATAGAGGCATTCATCACTCGTCACGGCGAAGTGGAAATCAGCGCTCATAGACGCAAGCATGTGAACCGCCGTAAAAATGAAGGGCCGAGCGCGAATCGCTCTGGAAATATGCAATGAGCGATAAAGCAGAAGGTCTTCTTAACCGTTGGGAAATTAGGCGTCAGCGGGTTGCTGAAGAGGCTAAACAAGAAGAGTTGTTGCAACAGGCACAAGAAAAGCCTGATGACTTCAACATACTAACAGCTGAACCAATCGAAGACGTTAGCGTTATAGATGCGGATGAGGTGGCAGAGCCAGAAGTATTACCAGACCCAAACTCGATTGAAGTAGGTGGCAGTTTTGCCCGCTTTATGGCCAAAAGTGTCGACCCAACGACTAAAGCTGCTGCGCTACGAGCATTATGGAAACAGCCACAATATGGTCATATCGATGGGCTGCTTGAATATGCATTGGATTATACCAATCAACCGCTATTGTCAGCGGATGTATCTGCAGAGTTGGCCAGTAAAGTGTTTCGATATGTCATTGAAAAAGAAAAGCCTGAGCCAGAGATTGATGCTGACTTAGCGCAAACTGACATAGCCGATCCAGCTGAATTCGCATCAAACGAATTAGTACCAACCGAATTAGTACCAACCGAATTAGCTGAACAAACCGAAGAAACCGACTCGATAGCCGAAGAGGACTCAATCGATTTAGCCGATAATGATGCAACAACGATTGCGGCGTTATCGCAAGCAGAACAACCGCTTTACCAGGATGATGATCTGATAAAGCAAGCTGTTGCCAGTGATGAGGCGAAAGCGTAATAACGACACCGTCACCAGATGAATATGACATAAATAAAAGTCGTTAGTTACAGATTTAGAACAAGTTAATGTCAATCTATTACGTGCAATAAGCGTGAACAGTGAACTGAGCTATCACTGTTAATGAGGTATAAAAACCGATAATTGGGAACGCAATGAGTATAAGAAAAAACCAGCCACAGCTAAAACAAGCACGACAACAGGTGATGGCGAATACGCAGATTTTGCAAAATTTAATTCCGCCCACTGTTAGCTATACCACCCAGGGGCATGTGCTTATTATTGGGCCTGAAGATCTGGCGCGTTTAGCTGCGGACAAATTGTCCACAATGGCAAGCCGAGTCATTTTAGCCAATGAAGCGATCACTAACCAAGATGAAACTCACCTTGAAGCGGTGATGAATGCTGCCACTGATGTTGAAAGTTATTACAATAAATTGGCCAGCGTTAAAGGTTTTTTAGGCCAGTTTCAGGTCAAAGTTGAAGGTGAAAGCGGTATTACCGAACTAAGTGTGGTCGCCATACGCCAAGCGCACTTTGATATTGTGCTCGATTTAAGCCACAGCCCATGCATTAACCTTGAAATGCTTCCTCCTGGTTACTTTTATGTCGGCCAAGACAGCGATTTACTTGCCGATGCGATTGCCAGTATTCCAGAGTTAATCGGTGAGTTTGATAAACCGCGCTATGTCCGAGTTAACAGCGATATTTGCGCCCATGATAAACACGGTTTAAGCGGTTGTAATCGTTGTTTAAACTTTTGCCCTGCTGATGCCATTAGTAGCGTTGCACATAAAATTGAAATTGACCCTTATCTTTGTCATGGCGCAGGCAGCTGTACTAATGCATGCCCAACTGGGGCGTTAAGCTATGATTTACCAACCCCAGCCTCACTGCATACTTACCTCGAAAAGTTAATTAGTCGTTATCGTCAAGAAGCGCAAACTGCCCCAGTAATATTATTTCATGACAATGAAGCTGGCGCAGAATGGATTAACGAGCAGCTAAGCGGTGACGTGTTACCTGTTGCAATGGAAGAGATCACTGTAGCAAGTATTGATCATTGGTTGGCTGCATTAGCCAATGGTGCACGCGAAATTTTAATTCTACACACTCCGGTTACGGCACCAACATTACTGCAAATGCTTAAAGGTGAGTCTACATTAGCGAATCGCATACTCGACCAAATGGGACAGCCACAACGGATTCGTTTAATTACACCGTCAGAGCTAACCCAGTTAGATGAGGCGCTAGCCATTAGTTTAGCTTGGCCAGTGATAATGCCGATGACCTTGAACGCTATCGAACCTAATACCAATGTAAAACGCAATATTATGTTCCAAGCGATTGACCACCTTAACAGTCAAGCTGCAGGTGTTGATGACGTGTTAACCATGGCGAATATTCCCTACGGTATGGTTAGCATTAACAGTGACAAGTGCACATTATGTTTGTCGTGTGTGTCAACGTGTCCAACCCAAGCGTTAAAGGATGGCGGCGACGCTCCTGCTCTTAAATTTGTTGAGCAAGATTGCGTCCAATGCGGTTTATGTGAAGCGGCCTGTCCCGAAAACGTCATTAGTTTACTACCTCAAATCAACTTCAATCAGTCTGCAAGACAACAAGTTCAAGTATTAAAACATGAGCCTCCGTTTGAATGTATTCGATGTGGTAGTGAATTTGCCACCCAATCTATGGTGAAAAAAATAATTGAGATGGTAGGTGAGCATAGTGCGTTTAGCGCCAATATTGAACGTTTGAAAATGTGTGGCGATTGCCGTGTAAAAGACATGTTTGAAGACATCCTTGACGATCCAGAAAAGCAATTGCAATAAGAGATCTCCTATGACAGAAACAGGAAGACAAGTAAGTGAGAATGATCAGTTAAGAGCCGATATATATCAGTTGCTGGCTGCGTTATTTCGTCGCCAACCCAATACTGAGTTATTACAGTTTTTAGCTGGTTTAGAGGTAGAGGCCGAGGATGGCAATACCATGAGTCAAGCATGGAATGCGTTAAAACTGGCAGCAGAAAATAGTGATACCAACACCCTAGAAGATGAATACTTTGCCATTTTCTTAGGCGTAGGCAGTGGTGAGATTATGCCTTATGGCAGCTGGTTTATGACTGGCTCTTTAATGGATAAACCCTTAGCGGCATTGCGGAGTGACCTGATGCTACTAGGCTTTGAACGTGAAGAGAATGTTAAAGAACCAGAAGATCATGTCGCTGCATTATGCGAAGTCATGGGCTGCTTAATTTTGGAAGCACCAGGTTACCGTCAGTTAGCGTTTTATCAACGTCATATTGGCAGTTGGATTATACGTTTTTGCGATAATTTGGCTAAAACACCTAGTGCTAATTTTTACCTAAACGTCGCGCAATTAGCTAAAGCATTTTTTACCGCTGAAGCCAATGAATTTGAACAACTGAGTTTGGATATTCCGGTGAATTGTCCAGGTAGTGCTGACTTAGATCCGCTTGAAGAAGAGGTTGTACAAATTAACTAAATTGGATGACGGCTTATTCAGCCTCATCTTTAATATCAACAAGGAGACCATATGAAAAAGCAAGCTTCCGACATGGGTCGTCGCCAAATGCTCAAAGCATTAGCGCTCGGCAGTGCGGCAGGTGCTGTGGCCAGTGTCAGTGCACCCGCACTTGCTCAAGTCACTAAACCGTCTACAGAAGAGCCTACGGGTAATAACTATCGCGAAACTGAGCATATTCGCAATTACTATGCTTCGTTAAGCAAATAACAAAGGAGAGTGTGTGATGCGATTAACCCGCAAAACAGACACGGCCACTAAAGCTGAAAAGTCAGGCCTAGGTCTTAACCGACGTCAATTCCTCAAGTCTGCCAGTTTGGCGACGGGTGGTATTGCAGCGGCTTCAATGCTTGGCGCAGGTATGATGCGTAAAGCTGAAGCTAAAGATGTACCGCACAACGCACCTACCGAAATAAAACGAACTATTTGTTCACATTGTTCAGTAGGTTGTGGTGTTTATGCTGAAGTTCAAAATGGTGTGTGGACAGGGCAAGAGCCTGCGTTCGATCATCCATTTAACCAAGGTGGACACTGTGCTAAAGGCGCAGCATTACGTGAGCATGGTCATGGTGAAAAACGCTTAAAATACCCAATGAAGCTAGAAGGTGGTAAATGGAAGCGTCTATCATGGGATCAAGCCATCAATGAAGTAGGCGACAAAATGGAGTCGATTCGTCAAGAGTCTGGTCCTGATTCAGTTTACTTTATGGGTAGTGCTAAATTTTCGAACGAACAAGCTTATATGTATCGCAAATTAGCAGCAATGTGGGGCACTAACAACGTCGATCACTCTGCTCGTATTTGTCACTCTACCACGGTAGCCGGTGTTGCAAACACTTGGGGCTACGGTGCGCAAACTAACTCGTTTAACGACATCCGCAATTCAAAATGCATGATGTTTATTGGGTCTAACCCATGTGAAGCTCACCCAGTGGCGATGCAACACATTTTGATTGGTAAAGAACGCGGTGCCAAAATCATCGTAGTCGATCCACGTTTTACCCGTACAGCGGCTAAGTCTGATGAATATGTCCATATTCGTCCAGGTACTGACATTCCATTTATTTATGGTCTGCTATGGCACATTTTCGAAAACGACTGGCAAGATGATTCGTTCATTTCTCAACGTGTATACGGCATGGAACGTATCCGAGAAGAAGTGAAAAAATACACTCCAGAAGAAGTCGAACACATTGCCGGTGTGCCAAAAGCACAAATGTACCGTGTCGCTAAAATGATGGCAGAAACTAAGCCTGGCACTATCGTTTGGTGTATGGGTGGTACTCAGCATCACATTGGTAATGCTAACACTCGTGCTTACTGTATTTTACAGCTTGCCCTTGGCAACATGGGTATAGAAGGCGGCGGAACTAACATTTTCCGTGGTCACGATAACGTACAGGGTGCGACTGACTTTGGTTTGTTATTTGATAACTTACCTGGTTATTACGGCTTAACGTCTGGCGCATGGGACCATTGGGCTAATGTGTGGGACCTTGAACCAAAGTGGATCACCGAGCGTTTTGACCAAGGTGAATACTTAGGTCAATCGCCACAAACATCTGCGGGTATTCCTTGTTCGCGTTGGCATGATGGTGTGTTAGAAGACAAAACCAAGATTGCTCAACGAGACAATATTCGTCTGGGGTTCTTTTGGGGTCAGTC
Source organism: Shewanella sp. S1-58-MNA-CIBAN-0166 (assembly GCF_040310085.1). NCBI lineage: Bacteria > Pseudomonadati > Pseudomonadota > Gammaproteobacteria > Alteromonadales > Shewanellaceae > Shewanella > Shewanella sp. S1-58-MNA-CIBAN-0166. The sequence goes on from NZ_JBEOPN010000022.1 coordinate 24,686, forward strand.
AGTTAACACCGAAACTCGCGGTCGTGAAATCCGTGAAGCACTGAATAAAATGGATACCATTGTGGTCGTTGATCCATTCCCAACCATGGCGGGTGTTATGCACGAACGCCAAGATGGAGTGTATTTATTACCTGCGGCAACTCAGTTTGAAACCTACGGTTCGGTTTCAGCCTCCAACCGTTCACTGCAGTGGCGTACGCAAGTTATCGAACCATTATTTGAGTCATTACCTGATCACACCATCATGTATAAACTGGCCAAAAAATGGGGCGTTGCGGATCAATTCTGTAAGCACATCAAGGTTAATGGCGATGAGCCATTAGTGGAAGACATTACCCGTGAATTTAACACCGGTATGTGGACTATTGGTTATACAGGCCAAAGCCCTGAGCGTTTGAAAATGCACCAAGAAAACTGGGGCACATTCGACGTTAACTCACTTGAAGCACCCGGCGGCCCAGCTAAAGGCGAAACCTATGGTTTACCTTGGCCATGTTGGGGTACACCAGAGCAGAAGCACCCTGGTTCTCAAATCTTGTACCGCACCGGACGTGAAGTGAAAGACGGTGGTGGTAACTTCCGTGCACGTTATGGTGTTGAACACGAAGGCAATAACATTCTGGCTGAAGGCTCTTTCTCAAAAGGCTCTGAAATTGAAGATGGTTACCCAGAGTTTACCGCCGACATGCTTAAGCAGCTTGGCTGGTGGGACGACCTAACAGCAGAAGAAAAAGTCAAAGCTGAAGGTAAAAACTGGAAAACTGATATCTCAGGCGGTATTCAACGTGTGGCAATTAAGCATGGTTGTATTCCTTACGGTAACGCTAAAGCGCGTTGTATTGTGTGGAACTTCCCTGACGATATTCCATTGCATCGCGAACCGTTATATACCCCTCGTCGTGACTTAGTGGCTAAATACCCTACTTATGAAGATCGTATGGTGGCTCGTCTACCAACGCTTTATAAAACAATTCAAGACAAGGATTTTGCTACCGACTACCCACTAGCCGTAACAACCGGACGTTTGGTTGAATACGAAGGTGGTGGTGAAGAAACCCGTTGTAACCCTTGGCTTGCTGAATTGCAGCAAGAAATGTTTATCGAGATCAATCCAGCAGACGCTGCAGATCGCGGTTTACGTGATGGCGATGACGTATTTGTTCACAGTCCAGAAGGTGCAAAAATTACTGTTAAGGCAATGGTGACACCACGTGTTATTGCAGGTGAATGTTTTATGCCATACCACTTTGCAGGCGTATTTGAAGGCAAGAGTTTAGCCAAAAATTACCCTGAAGGAACCGTGCCTTATGTGATTGGCGAATCTGCCAATACCGTAATGACCTATGGTTATGATGTCGTAACGCAAATGCAAGAGACCAAGTCTAGCTTGTGTCAAATAAGCAAAGCCTAAACACTTGATGAGGAGATAAGCCATTATGGCAGTCATGAAATTTCTGTGTGACACCAAACGCTGCATCGAGTGTAACGGTTGCGTCACAGCATGTAAAAACGAAAACGACTCTGCTTTAGAGTGGGGTATTCAGCGTCGCCGCGTGGTAACGCTTAATGATGGTGAACCAGGAGAAGCGTCAATCTCAGTAGCATGTATGCATTGTACCGATGCACCATGTATGGCTGTATGTCCGGCCGACTGTTTCTACCGTACCGAAGACGGCATTGTGCTACATAACAAAGATACGTGTATCGGTTGTGGCTATTGCTTCTATGCCTGCCCATTTGGTGCACCGCAGTTCCCTAAGAAGTCTGCATTTGGTAGCCGTGGCAAAATGGATAAGTGTACTTTCTGTGCTGGTGGCCCAGAAGAAGATCATTCAGAAGCCGAGCGTCTAAAATACGGTTCAAACCGTATTGCAGAAGGCAAATTACCAATGTGTGCAGAGCTTTGTTCAACCAAAGCATTGTTAGCCGGCGATGCAGGCATAGTGTCTGACATTTACCGTCAACGTATGGCTGCACGCGGTAATCCAAATGTAATTTGGGGCTACAATCCTAAAACAGGCGAAATGATCTAACCCAGAGCAATGGCTGCGATAATTTTCGCAGTCATATAAGGAGTGACAATGTTAACTTTAACGTTAAACAAATCACTGCGCAGGATGTTTGCTCTGTTGGTTCTGTGTATGGGATTGGGGTTGGTTACATCAATGGTGTATGCCGCCGATGAACAATCAAGTCAGCAACAAGCAAAGTCTAAAACCAGTGATGCAGATCTCTGGCGCGCAGTAAAAGCCGGCGAACCGGGATACAGTACAGACAAAGGCCTTGATGCTGATGTTCTGATAAATGTATCGGGTAATGAAGGCAAGATATTGCGAAATACCTACCTGAAACCCGCACTCGGCTTAGCCGTTGTCGGTGTTTTTGCAGCCTTTTTAGTGTTTTACTTCGTTAATGGTCCATCTAAACTGAGTAAAGGCTTTTCGGGCAAAATGGTACTTCGTTGGAGTAAAAGTGATCTCTGGTTACATTGGACTATGGCAGTTTCATGCTTAATCATGATGCTGACCGGTATAATCATTATGCTCGGACGCCATTTCTTAGCCCCTTATGTCGGTGACGGTATTTGGGCGGGGATCATCGCCTTTAGCAAGTTTGCCCATGACTGGTCTAGCCCCATTTTTATGGTGTCTTGGCTGTTGTGTGTTATCAAATGGATGCCACTACAAACCTTCAAAATGTATGACTTGAAATGGTTTTTAGTGGTGGGTGGCTACATTAATTTTGGTCCGTTTAAAGGCAAACATCCAGACAGTGGATTTGCTAACGCGGGTGAAAAAATGTGGTTTTGGACCTTAGCTATTTTTGGTCTAAGCATCAGCATAACAGGCATAATGTTAGTGTTTCCAACACTGGATTTACCGCGCGAACTGTCAATGCTCGCCTTACTTGTACATGGCTTAAGTGCGACGATTCTAATCGCATTTACCATAGTACATATTTGGATGGCGACCGTACTCAGTGAAGGCGGTATGGAGTGTATGGTATCTGGCTATTGTGACGAAAACTGGGCTTCGCAGCACCACAATGTGTGGTACGACGAAATCAAAGCCGATGGCAGCTTAAAATACAAAGAGTAGCCCTGCTTTCTGGTGTTAATACACCAGATTGATGGCAGAGATAAAACACCTTGTTGGGTAACTAACAAGGTGTTTTTTATTGCTGTTGGCACGTTAATAACTTTAAGACCTTTGTAATGAGTGGAATTGCTTGTAGTAGATGATGGCGGTTTAATTTGAATCACTGTTCAAACTCAGTTAGTGTGCAGGATATTATTAAATCACTAGAAAACGAGTCGCTCTATAGGCTTGTTGTGTGACCAAACTAAAAGACAAACAATGATAGCCATTTCTCGAAATATTCAATTTTTACTCTTTGCCTTTATATTGGCAGGTTGTTCTACTATCCAATCAGGTAGTGGAGATAGGATAGGTTTCACTGAGTCAGGTAAAGCCTCGTACTATAGTGATATACATCAAAACAACAAGACTGCAAGCGGTGATATCTATCAGCATAATCAAAAAACCGCTGCGCATAAAACGCTACCATTTGGCTCTAATGTCAAAGTGACTAATACCCATAATGGTAAAAGTGTTATCGTTAAAATTAATGACCGTGGTCCGTTTGTTAGAGGGCGCATCATTGATCTTTCAAAGTCTGCCTTCAGCAGTATTGGCAATATATCTAGTGGTTTAATTGACGTTAACATTGAAGTCGTTCGTTAGCACTTTTCTATGGCGCAATATGTCTTGCTGACCTGGCATCGAAGATAATCCAGCTTGCTAATCAACTGGCCGTATGGTCGGTTTCATAGGCGAACGTTTAACATATGGTTTGGTTTCGCTTTCTTTAGCTGAGCTTTTATAAGAGTCGGTTTAACAGTAAGTCATTATTTAAATTGTAATGTAATAGGCTGCGAAATTAACCAGATTAAAAAACTATGTGGAAGTGTTGCAGAAGATATGATCGAGATTGAATATTCTATAGGTGAATTAAAAACGTCGATGCTTGTTGTCGAAGCACATCGTTTTTACCTTATTACAAAGGAATGGATAAAGGCTGTAGATCTGAATGTGAGTGACCAAATATTAGCCTGCAGTGATGCAGTAGCTAAGATAGAAAGCATAAATAAAGTTGAAAGTTCAGCCCATTGCCGCGATTTAAAAATAAGCCATAATCATAATTATTTTGTCACCACAGCGCGTCCTGCGTTTCATGACACTCTCTGTGATAGAGCCCCAGCCGATAAGCTTGAACGTATTGCATACGAGCTGGCCAATAGGCCCTCAAATTTTCCCGATGGTAAACCAACCGGTCACCACGGTGGCCCTTGGGCCGCGGCTAAATATTTACACCGCGATCCCAGCAAAGAAGTCATCGGCTGGGGCTGTGCCAATGACAACATGTGCGCAGAAGATGCAGCTATAAGTGATTTAAGACAAAAAGTGGGTAATGTCGTTGAATTACATCGAGGTAATGTAGATATTTCACACGCATATTTGAGGAAATATACCAAAAAGGGTCGTTTTGTGAATAAAATGAGCCCTTGTGTTTACTGTCGTGATAATTATGGCAGCGCGCTAAATGACACCACTGAAGGCGTGAGTAATTTGCCTAAAGAAGGTCGTGGCTATTTACCCGCGTTAGATAAATAATTCCTAGCAACATTTTTCCCATCATTTATGAAGTCCACAACACTATTTGTTTACCAAATTAACCTGAGCTGTCTAAGGCTAAAGCCGTGTCCGCTGTTTTGAATACAATGGCGCAGTGGGAATATTGTCGAATAAGCGCGTTAAGTTGATTTGCAACCAATGTCCTTTTACTTCAAATTGGTGATAAGCGCTTCTTGAGGTGCAAAACACAATCGCAGCACTACGTTACTTCACAACTAAGGGGGTTATTTGAATATTTCAGAATCACATAAAAAAGAGCTTTTAGTTGCTAAATCACTATTAGAAAATCCTGGTCTAGCGGTAAAAATAACTAATTTAATCGGTACCCCTATTGAGAAAGGGTTAGCGCTTCTACCGGATAACTGGAATAAAAATATCGCTAAAGTGACCGAAAAGTCGCTAATTAAAGCGTCTGAAGCGGCAATATTTACCATGAAAGATATTCCCGGAGAAGAATCGTCCAATCTTTGGCATAAATTAGGCGTTGCTGCGAGTGGTGGTGTGGGCGGTTTCTTTGGATTAGCTGCGATAGCTGTTGAGCTTCCTATTTCAACATCAATCATGCTGCGATCTATCGCTGATATTGCTCGTAGTGAAGGTGAGTTTATTACTACTCTAGAAACAAAAATGGCTTGTTTAGAGGTGTTCGCACTAGGGGGCGAAAGTGATTTAGATGATGGTAGTGAATCGGGATATTTTGCAGTAAGAGCTGCCCTAGCAAAATCAGTATCTGAAGCAGCTGAGTTTATGGTCAAAAAAGGTATTACCGATGAAGCCGCGCCTATTTTAGTCAAACTTATTACTAAAATCGCTGAAAAATTTGGTGTTCAAGTGACTCAAAAAGCAGCGGCACAAGCTGTACCTGCTATCGGTGCGGCAGGCGGTGCCATAATCAATACTTTGTTTATTGATCACTTTCAAGATATGGCCCGAGGTCATTTTATTGTGCGAAAATTAGAGCGTATATATGGGTATGAAACCGTAAAAAGTGCTTATCAGTCGTTACCTAAAAATGGTAATCAATAACCATAATTCGTGAAATTAACCCGTTTTTATTCGGCTAGTAAATGACAAGTGTGCTTTGAATTTTAGCAATAATTTTGATTTGGATTTACTTATTCCATCGGTTAATCCTAGTAGAGGTTCAATAAGCATCGCAGTAGACCATCAATACATGACTTATTAATAATGTATTGATGGTCATTTGTGAGGCGGCAACGTTTGTTGAATTGATGATATAAAGCATCTATTCTTTATGTACTTAAATGGGACCTCAAGCTAAATTTAAGCCAGAAAAGGATATCAATATGACACTGCACGGACCGGAACAGACCGAAAATACCCAATCGACAATAACCAGTGATTCAAAGTGTGGCGACAAGGTTGAGATGCGTGAAGTACGCGAGAGTCAGCCGACGCAACCAGAGATATCGCTGACAGAATCTGAGCGTGATGCAGTGATTGAACATGGCAGTCTTTCATCGCTTACGGTTTATTCTATTATTTTGCGTGAAGGTCAAGAAGAACTCGATCGGCCGTTGATGTCGTTGTGGTGGTCAGGAATAGCGGCTGGTATCGGCATTTCAGCGTCTGTTTTGGCCGAAGGTATTATCCGCAGCAACATAGGCTCCGATCATCCTTATTTGTCTATCATCGAAAGCCTTGGCTACACTTTTGGTTTTGTCTTAGTCATTCTCGCAAGGCTGCAACTTTTTACTGAGAACACCATCACCGTGGTGCTGCCGCTACTCGCTAACACCACAAAACATCTTCTTGTTTGCACCGCTCGCTTATGGGGAATTGTGTTAGCAGCAAATTTTGTTGGCACGTTTTTCACGGCGGCAATTGTCGTGCACGGTAACATACTGACAGAAGACATCCTTACCGCTATCCTCCAGATATCTCGCCATGTTGCAGAGTTAACGCCTTCAGAGACATTAATGCGCGGCATACCAGCAGGCTTTTTTATTGCCGCACTGGTGTGGATGCTACCCTCGGCCAAAGGGTCTGAAGTGTTGGTCATTATTATGTTTACATGGCTCATTGCTGCTGGAGAATTTACTCACGTTATTGCCGGGTCTAATGAAATATTTAGTTTGGTACTTAATGGTGAAATGAATTTTTTTACTGCGTTGTCGCACCATATCGGCCCTATGTTAGTGGGTAACATCATTGGCGGTACAGGGCTGTTTGCGATGTTAGCTTATGGCCAAGTTCGACAAGAGATGTAGGTTTACGGTTGAAAAAAGCGAGGTTGTTTTAAATCAAAATGGCTGTCATGGTGCGTTTTGTTGTTTGTGAATGATTTATTTGAATGAGGGTAATATGAAGAAATTTTGTTTGGTATTAATGACGCTATTTGCAGTGGTATCACAGGCATTGGCTGCAAGTCCGGTTAAGTATAATAAAGAGTTAGATGGGTTTGATTATCCCTTTGAAGTTAAAACATTTAATGTTAACTCGCAAAATAAAGATTTAAAAATGCGTTATATGGATATTGGTGATAAAAATGCAGACAAAGTCATCGTGTTGTTGCATGGTAAAAATTTCTCAGGCTATTACTGGGAAAGGATTGCAAATGACCTGCTAAAAAGAAAATACCGAGTCGTTATTCCAGATCAAATCGGTTTTGGTAAATCTTCAAAACCAAATGCTTATCAGTATAGTTTCGGCCAATTAGCTTTAAATACCAAGTTATTATTGGACAGTTTAGATATCAAAAAATTTGATCTTGTTGGTCACTCAATGGGCGGGATGTTAGCGACTACATTTGCGGCTAATTATTCTAGTGCGGTTAATAAATTGATTCTGATTAACCCTATTGGTTTAGAAGATTACGGCAAATATGTGCAGTTTAAAGATGTTAACTTTTTCTATAAAAATGAGCTCACTAAAACACTCGAGAAAGCGAGAAACTATCAGAAGAAAAATTATTATGATGGCAAATGGTCAAGCGAATACGAGAAGCTGTTAGAGCCTGTGAGAGGAATGCTTGCTGGGGATGATTGGCAAGTTGTTGCTTGGAATAATGCCTTAACTTACGGCCCGATTTTTTCAGAAAACATTGTCGATAGGTTTTCACAAATTAACAATGAAACAGTACTTATTATTGGCACCAGAGATAAAACCGGCCCTGGTAGAGGGTGGTTAAAAGAAGGCGTAACCAGAACATTAGGCGACTATAAAAATCTGGGTATTAATACTCAGAAATTGATTAAAGGTTCAAAACTGATTGAGTTGCCAGGATTAGGTCATATGCCCCAGTTTGAAGACTATGATGTTTTCATAAAAGCATTTCATCAGGCTCTTGAGCAATAATAAACATAAAACCTGGCTTAAATCTCTAGCATTTTTGTGTATTCGCTGCACTTATTATGGCCAAAAATGGTTCCATAATTGTATGGCTTAAACCGATTATGGCAAATTACTGCGGCGTTATACCTTTTAAAGGATTAAAACATGTCTTTGCTGCTAACTGTTTTAGCAACCACACTGCTTGCTGGTTTGGCTATGCCATTAGGCGCTTTAATTGCCCATTTTGAGAACGTGAGCAGTGAGTGGCTCGAACAGGAATTTAGGCACAGTGTCATGGCTTTTGGCGGCGGTGCTTTATTGTCAGCGGTTGCTTTGGTTTTGGTGCCAGAGGGCATAGCGAGTCTTAAGCCATTACCTGCTTGTATGTGGCTTATGGCTGGTGGACTGAGTTTTATGGCCCTTGATATTTACCTTAACAAAATAGATACCCCAGCCTCTCAACTAGCAGCCATGCTGGCAGATTTTATTCCTGAATCAATCGCTTTGGGTGCTGCATTTGCGACAGGAAGTAACAACGCGTTCTTATTGGCAGCGTTAATCGCGTTACAAAATGTGCCAGAAGGATTTAGTGCCTACCGTGAATTAAATGCATCTTCTGCGTATAAACCCCAAAAAATAATCATCATGTTTTGTTTAATGGCAATGCTGGGTCCCATAGCTGCAATGTGTGGTTATTTGTGGTTATCAGAGTCACCAGAAATTATTGCGGCAGTGATGCTTTTCGCATCTGGCGGTATTCTCTACTCCATATTTCAAGATTTGGCTCCTCAGGTAAAACTAGAAAAACGTTGGGCACCGCCAATGGGAGCTGTATTTGGTTTTTGTCTTGGTATGTTGGGATTAATGTTAACCACGTCATGATCTCTGTGCTACATAGTCGTGCTAAATAATTCTGCAAGCATCAACGTAATGAACTGGGAATAAAAACAAATGGATTACATCAATTTATCTTATCTGCATTTAGTCACTGTAGTGCCGGCATTTTTCATTGGCACTTATTTACTTATTGTTAGAAAAGGTACGCCTAAACACAAAGCATTAGGCAAAAATTATATGGTGTTGATGTTGTTCACTGCCATCGTGTCACTGTTTATGCCTGCTCAACTCGGAAGTCGCTTTTTGAATCACTTTGGCTATATTCATTTGTTAAGTCTTCTAACGCTTTACGCTGTTCCTGCTGGCTATTTTTATATTAAAAAAGGCAATGTTCGGGGACACAAACGAAGCATGATTATATTGTATTGTGGTGGTCTCATTGTCGCGGGCACCTTTGCTTTTATGCCTGGTAGATTATTGAATGATTGGATTTTTAGCTAACCAGTTGATTGATTGCAATACGCTTTTACACATTATTATCCATGATGAGTTTAACGATGAAAGTGGATGACATGGTTAAACATAAACGGGTGGACTCATGAAATACCAGTTTGGCTCAGGCACGGTATCAGATATTTTGGCGGTATTAGCGCAAATTCCAGAGTTTGAAAAAGCAATGTCTGTGGACCTTATCGAAAACCGATTAGCAGGCAAAAACTATCTGATTTTAGTGGCAGAATTAGATAACAAGCCAGTGGGGTTTAAAGTGGGCTATACGTTATCTGATGGTCAGTTTTACAGCTGGTTAGGCGGTGTAGTTCCTGAGCATCGCAACATGAAAGTTGCATCTCAGCTGCGACTTATGCAAGAGTCTTGGGCGATTGATAATGGCTTTAAATCTATTAGTGTTAAATCGATGAATCAATTTCCTGCCATGTTACAGATGCTTATCGCGAGTGGTTATCAAATCTGCGGTTATGAGGATAATGGGTCAATAACCGACAGTAAGATCGAGTTTATTAAATTTTTACAAACACCGTAAAATAAATAACCCCGCGTAAAGCTCGAGCCTTCCTTATGTTGCCTGTTATCGTGACTTAGTATTAGTAAATGAACAGATAAACGCCCTATGAAAGCTCTGAAGCTATGAGAGATTACCGCGATTCACTCAATGGTATGACTTGTGTGCATGATGATAATAAATACTGCAGGGTTTGACGTGGCTCAGGTAGAATGCCGGCACTTAGCTTTTTCATTTTTAGGCGTATTGTAGATGCAAATCAATCGTGTACTTCTGACCGCAGTTGGTAGTGTTTTACTGGCTATGGTGACCATTCAATCCGGCGCTTCTTTAGCAAAGCAACTTTTTCCCTTGGTTGGGCCTGAAGGCACTACTGCATTACGTTTAGGTTTTGCGGCTGCCGTACTTTGGTTGGTGTTTCGTCCATGGAGAGCATTACCCCAAGGCCGTGATTGGCGGAGTATTATTATTTATGGCCTGTGTTTAGGCGGGATGAATATCCTGTTTTACTTAGCCATTGAACGGATCCCGCTTGGGATTGCGGTTGCGCTTGAGTTTACCGGCCCTTTGGCAGTGGCTTTATTTAGCTCTAAGCGAAAAAGTGATTTGTTTTGGGTTGCTTGCGCCATTGCAGGGATTTTACTGTTGATGCCAGATTTATCTAGTACGCAAGGACTTGATCTTGTTGGTGCATTAATGGCATTAGGTGCAGGCGCGTGTTGGGCTGGTTATATCTTATTTGGCACTCGCACAGGCAAGCAAGCTTCTGGTGGTATTACTGTCGCATTAGGTATGACCGTAGCTGCCATCGTGCTTGTGCCTGTTGGCGTTGTAAGCCAAGGCTTAGCGTTAATTAGCTGGGAAGTGTTACCGCTTGGTTTATTGGTAGGGGTGTTATCTAGCGCCTTACCTTATTCTTTGGAAATGATCGCTCTTAGAAATATGCCAACACAGGCCTTTAGCGTGCTAATGAGTTTAGAACCTGCCATTGCCGCATTAGCAGGTTTTGTTATTTTAAGTGAGCAATTAACCGTGCTTCAGTGGTCTGCCATTGGTTTAGTGATTATTGCCTCAATAGGCAGTAGTTTCACGCCTAAAAAAGCCGTTGAGATGGGCGTGTAAGACTGAGCCGTCGTTTCGTTTTAACTTCTATTTATTGATATTATTAAAAAAGTCAGTGGGGTTATCCACTGACTTTTTTATCCCTTGTTAACGGCTATTTTATTGCTGTTTCAATTGCTTCATTTCTGCTCTTGGCACTTCTCTTGGGAACGGCTTACCGGGTTTACCTGGTTTGACTGGCTTTAAGTGTTTTTTACTCGACGGTACACAGAACAACTCTCGTTGATCATTGACTATCTGATCAGGAGCAAATTGGTTATTGATTTCTAGATTGTAGTTTCTCACTTTGCTTTGCTTGATTAAGTCATAACAAACCATATGGCGCTTTTCATTTCGAATTTTATACATCTTGTCGTTGTGGATTTTGCTTGAAGGATTACATAACAATACTGGCTTACCCAAAACCGCACGCGTTTTACCAAACTGATCTTCTATCATGATGGTTTCTTCACGAAGAGCATCTCCTTTCTGCACGCCATAACATTGGAAGTGTTCTCCAGGCATATGGACAGCAACTGGTGCCGCTTCAACGATATCCCCACAGGCAGCGGTAAATACAGAATAGGTTTTTTGGGCTAAATTACTTGTCGACCAAGCCCAGCGGAAATTATTCGCATTGACATTACTGGCTAGAGGGAAGTTCATCGTCCCCCAGGGTGAAGTGCCTCCAGCGACAGAGCCAGGCAACAGGTAAGGTGATTGGCCATTAGCTAACGAGTCCGCAATTAATGTATTAATTTGACTTGCATTAGGTCCGCCTGTTTGTGCCCAACCTGACGATGGAGTCGAAGATTGGTGTGCTTTAAAATGCCCTGAGCCGGTATAAATCGTGCTATCGCCTTTGAATATGGCAGCCATGCCTTGTGAAACCTTACCATCTCCCCATGCAATAACACTGACTGAACAGGTTTCTAGTGATTGTGCTGAGTTGTCGATATCGAACTTGAGTGATTCAATTTTTTTCCAATTACTGCCATTGGCACCACGATATACCACCGTAGGTGTACTACCATTACCTGGTGAATGTACCACAATGAAATCATTGTCTGCGGTGACGTTAGCGGTTATTGGGGTTGCACAAACCATAGTTGATGCACTCATTAGGCACATACTGATTAATGTTTTTTTGAGTATACTCATCCTGACTTTCCTTATTCTGGTTTAGTAAATGTTTTAATCACGCTTAATGACTTAAGCTGAATTAAAACTAACAGTTAAGATAAAAAAGTCAGTAAAGTTAGAGGGTTAAAAAGGGGGTGTTTTGTGTTTTACCCAAATTTACCCTAGTATTTAGTGGACTATAAAAATGGAAATGCATAGCGTCTAAGATGATGCATTCATTCTAAAAAGGATATTTTATGAAATACATATTACCCCTAGTCACTTTGCTTAGTTGTGTTGGTAGCGCATCAGCGCACCAACTTGCATTTAATGAGCTCACACCAGTCAGCACGGCGATTAAAACCGAAATCACTTTTGAATTGAGCGAGATGGATATGATTAAACAGTACCATTACCGTGCTCAGTACTTTGATATTGAAAAGTGGATGATGAGTAAACAACTGACATTACACAATGATCATGCAGCTGCAACACATGGTGCACCGCAGTCGATGAATACTCGTCAGATGCAGCAACCGGAAGTGGAAATAGATGAGTTAGGTGGCTTTCATGGTGTGATAGACCCATTCACTAAGTTACAAGGCAATAATGTTAATTCACCAGATCTTAATAGCGTGACAAATCGAATTAACATAGCAGGGCTTGTGGCTGTGTCGATGTGTAATGCTTACGCTTCGATTAATATCAAAGATCAAAACAATAATCTAATGCCTAAGTTTATTGCACCTAATAGCTTTTTAGTGGGGATAAACCCTGCGACAGCACAGCAAAGTGATTATTCGTTATCCGAAGGAATAAAATTTAGTTGTGTGTATAAAAATGTACTCAAGCCAGTAGTCAGAGACAGTGTGCACGACATTAAATTACAGCAACCATTACTCAAAAAAGGCGGGTAAGCCCGAAAGTAACAGATTACGTTGTTTCTAAAGACTCGCTCTTGATCACTTGCATTATTCGGTCAAGGTGCGAGGTCAGTAATGTTCTATCATCGTTAGACAAATTGCATTCAGATAAAATGAAGTGACATGTTTTAACCACATTACGCCAGCGTGGATTAGCGGGTAATTTTTTTACCTGTAGGTATTTATCTAAAGAACGTGTTCTTAGACGGCCAGAATCGATAGATATAGTCCAAATTTGGCTTCTGTCGGCTAATTCTACTTTATTCGTTTTAGTGCTTTTCTCCCAAATACTGATGCAATCAATCATAGTATTTACTAATAACTCCGCAAAAGAAGCTGTCAATTCAGAAGGCGATAATGGCTTAGATTCCTGTTGCTGGGCTTCGTCTTGCTCTGCTGTATCGTCATTAGATAATAAAAACAATTGCTGTTTATGTGACTCTATTATGGTCATTAAATGCTGCTGGGCTTTACGTTTTCTATAAATATAAAAGCTCACAATAAAGCCGACTAACAAGCCAACACTGGTGATGCCAAGGATTAAATTAAGTAATTTATCAATTTTTTGGCTCTTCTGTTGGCTGACAATTTGCTCTTCTGCTAACGCTCGTTGCACGCGTTCATTCTCTATATCGCTTTGAATGACTTTAATGTTCTCACTGTATTTTTTCTCCAATAAGGTCTCGTGCAACTGTTGATATTTCTTTAGATAAACCAGGGACTCATAAGGGCGACCATTGTCATAATATAACTCGCTTGCGTAGTGATAAATGTTCATTTTTTGCAATGAATCTTGTTTGGTGTCGCTATAGTCCATTGCGCTTTCAATAAATTTTATTGCCTGAGTCGCATCTTTTTGATGTGTGGCTATTTGGGCTTTTAAATAGAAAATTACGTCATGAAACGAATGGTCATCGCGGGTTAAATATTCCGATAATGTGTTGGCGACATCTAGAGCGGGCGTAAATTCATTAGCATTGATATGGATGGTGGCTACATTAATGAGCGCAGAAAGCCTGTCGTCACCGACAAGGTTATCGTTGTAGGCTTCGATGACCTTATTACTGTAGAAGTTTTTCTTATTAAACTGGTTGTTTATATTATATATCTCAGCAAGGTTTCCGTAGAGATGCGACATATAACCGATAACATGAATATCTACATTATGACTGGTGTAGCGTAAGTAATGCTCCAGTGAGAGTTCAAAATAGCGCTGGGATTCTTTAAATTTTTCGAGTTTTTTATAAATTAGACCAAGGTTGTTGAGGGTTATCGCAGTATTAAAGTCATTACCTAGAGCCTCTTTAATCGCTAAACTCTTCTGGTAGTAACTCAATGCTTTGTCATATTGATTCAAATACTGTTCAGTTAGTGCTAAATCGTTATAGCTTTTAGCCAACCAAATATCTGACTCTTGGGTTTTAGCAATGCTAAAAGCTTGTTCAAATAAGGTTTTAGCTTCTTGATAGGACTTTCTATAAAGTTTTTCCGCGGCTTTCTTACGTAACCAAAGATATTGAACATCGACATTTTGAGTAAATGCAGCGCTGTTTTTAACCTCATCAAGCATTTGTTCCGCAGCTACCTTATCACCTAACTCTTGGTAAATATCATATAAGGTTAGTTGTAACTTGGCGGCAACGATGGGGTATTTATCAATGTCTAATATTTTGAATTGTTGGCTGCAAAAGCCCAAGCTGGCTTGGGGGGGCACCTGTTTTATACGGGCTTTACATTGCTCTAATGCTGAACTGGTTTGTTGTTTCGTTTCTTCTTGGGCTGTTAACTTAGCCGCCGTTGCAGGTATATGCATCGAGCATAACGATAACAATACACATAGAAAAACTGCTGTAAGTCCCTTCACTCAACCACCAAGTCCAATCATTAATATTGTTTAAGTCTTATTACACCGTCAAATAGGTGTAATGTCAGTTAACATATTAACAACATAAACCGATAGCCAACGTAAATACAAGAGATAGTAGCGATTGACCATGTGCAGAGCTAAGTAACAGATCTAAAATCGAAGACTGTTTTTTTATTGTTTAGTCTTTATACTTGCCGGCTGTTTTGTCTTGGTAAAATGTGAAAAATGAAAAGTTGGATATTTTTGAGTGTGGCCATTTTAACTGAAGTTGTGGCAACTTCTGCGCTTAAAGCCAGTGATGGATTTTCAAAATTGGCGCCTTCAATCGTAGTTATTGTGGGCTACGTGTTGTCTTTTTATTTTTTATCCTTAGCACTAAAAGGTATTCCTGTTGGTATTGCTTATGCGACGTGGGCTGGGTTGGGTATTGTGTTAATTACAGCTATCGCTTGGGTGATGTATGGGCAAAAACTCGATTTAGGTGCGCTGGTGGGTATGACGTTCATTTTAATTGGTGTCGTTGTGATGAATTTATTCTCAAACGTTACGCCGCATTAGTATTAGCGTTAGTACATCACAAATAACATAGACATTGCGTAGCCGAATCCTTGTGTTTTTATTCCCTTTTTCCCCCACTTTTCGAGCCGACGGTACCCATTTCTCGTTAATAGTGCTAATGCGCAGCGTTTTTAGGCACAACAAAAAGGGGCTTAACAATGATAGTCATTGTTAAGCCCCTTTTTGTTTAGTGTTAGTCATAGTCTTGGATGTAGCCGCTCAAGCCTAAGCGATGAATGGGTTGATCGCCTAGGTTGTAAGCACTACTACCACGCCATATCTAAAATCTTACGGCTGGTAGCTAAATCGACTTGGCCGCTTTCAGATAATGCCGTCATACCGTGTGCTTCTAAAGCATCTACTACTAGGCTAAGTTGTTCTTGCGTTACACCGTGATCGCGTAAACGTACTGGTAACCCCACTTGCTTGAAGAAAGCCTCTGTTTTATCAATGGCTTGATCTACACGGCTAGCCTCATCACCTTCAGCGATATCCCAAACACGTGCTGCGTATTGCACTAATTTAGCGTGTTTTTGCTCTTTCAGCACACGCCATAGTGATGGCAATACAACGGCTAACGTTTGTGCGTGGTCGATATGGAATAGCGCAGTTAGCTCATGTCCAATCATGTGAGTAGACCAATCTAATGGCACGCCAGTGCCTATCATGCCGTTTAGGGCAGATGTTGCACTCCACATTAAGTTAGCGCGGGCATCGTAGTTCGTAGGCTCTTCAACAGTGATAGGACCAATTTCAATGAGGGTACGCATAATACCTTCTGCCATGCGGTCTTGTACGCGGGCATCAACTGGGTAAGTCGCATATTGCTCAAGCACATGCACAAATGCATCGACAACACCGTTTGCAACTTGAATTTTTGGTAAGCTGAACGTTAATTCAGGATCAAGCATGGCAAATGTTGGGTAGGCACATGGGTGATTTACTGGGAACTTACCACCTTGATAGCTTACGACTGCAAAGGCGTTCATTTCTGAACCCGTAGCCGGCAGGGTAGCAATAACGCCAAGTGGAATAACCTTGTCATTCGCCACTGGAACTGGTGTAAAGCCGTGATGTAATAAGCTTGCCGTGTCGCCATCAAACTGAGTTGCAAGGGCGATAAATTTGGTGCCGTCCATCACTGAACCACCACCAACAGCGAGTAAGAAGTCGATGTTTTCTTTACGGGCAACGTCAACTGCTTTAATCAGTGTGTCGTACTTAGGATTAGCTTCAATACCGCCAAATTCAAATACTGTGCGGTTACCTAATGCTGCTTTGACTTTATCTAGTGTGCCGAAACGTTGTACGCTGCCGCCACCGTAAGTGATTAATACTCGCGCATTGGCTGGGACAAGTTGGTCTAACTCTGCAATACGGTCTTTACCGAAAACAACATGAGTAGGGTTACGATAATCAAAATTAAGCATAATTGGTGCCTTTTGGTTTAGCGATGAAACAAATAAGTGACTGATTATGTAAATAGATTGATGATACACAACAGCAACGATAAATCATGTGGCTATGATAGCCTTTTGAGTCAAAATAAACATACACAGAACTGTCGTGTTCATGCCTATTCCTATCTTTATTGTGTGCATATGGTTATTTATTGATAATTTTAATACCTTTTACTGCTTTTTTGGTAGTATCGATACCATAGGTTTTTCTAAGGGGAAGGGTATGAGTGAGATAGCAACATTAATGGCACTTTTGGCCCCAAAAGAAGGGGTCAATGATACGCATTTATCTGGCGTGCATGTGTTTCGCAGCTCACAATATGGTGCGCGCGGGCCAATGTGCTATTCGCAAGGGGTGCTTATTGTCGGCCAAGGCAAAAAGCGGGTTTATTTAGACAATCAAACCTTTGAATACGATCGCCAACGCTCATTAGTGATGACAGTGCCATTGCCAGTAGAATGTGAAACCTTTGCCAGTATTGAAGAACCTGTGTTGGTGTTGATGGTTGATATTGATTTAGTACAACTCAATTACATTATCCGGTTAATGGATGAGCATCATCAAATCCCTAAAGATTTAAACGAATCGCGTCAGAGCGGCTTTTTTGTTGCTGATAACACTGAAGATATGGATTGCAGTGTTATTCGGTTATTACAAGCGTTGCAGTCGCCGTTAGAAGCAAAAGTAATGGGCGAGGCGTTAGTGCTTGAGTTGTTATATCGCCTATTGGATTCCCCCAATGCAGCACCGCTTTATGCGTTGTCGTTAAGTCATACCCGTTTATCGAGGGTAGAAAAAGCCCTTAACTACATTCATAAACATTATGGTGAGTCAGTTGAAGTAGACACATTAGCAAGCTTGGTGAATATGAGCCCGTCGGCATTCCATCGTAGCTTTAAAGAAGTTACCGCTTCATCACCAATACAATATTTAAAAAAGATTCGCCTTAATAAAGCCAAAGCGTTGTTACAGTTGCAAAATCTCAAAGTAAAAGAGGTATCAACTCAGGTGGGTTATGAAAGTACGGCTCAATTTAGTCGCGAGTTTAAACGCTACTTTGATCAAAGCCCTGGCGAGTGCGCTAGGTTATAATTTGGATTTGAGCTTAACGAATGTGCTCCTAGAGGGCACGTCATAGTGTGAATGAAGGTTACCAATGATGACAGCCCCCATACATATTACTTTTTTTGAGTTTTTAACGCCGTTAGTCGCATCAGGGCAGAAGACGATTACTATTCGTGATGCCAGCGAAAATGATTATCGGCCTGGCAGCCAGGTTGAAGTGTTTACGCTCGAAAACCATATTAAGGTGTGCGATATCATTATTTTGGCTGTGGAGCCATTAGCATTTGATGATATTAACGAGTTTCATGCTACTCAAGAAAGCTTGCCATTGGTTGAGTTAAAACAGCTTATTCAAACGGTGTACCCTAATCAGCAAGCCCTGTTTATGATTTCATTTAAATTAGTTGATGCGTAATACTCGTGACTCTTTAATAAACGCGAGTTAATATTTCTAATGCTGTTTATTGTTGTTTTATTCCCGTGATAATCCTTTCATCATTGCTAAACAGCAATGTCTAAAACATGATCTGCTTAACAAATGAGCGATGATAACCGTGCTAGTTTGCATATCTATTAGCTACCTCACATTTTAGCCATCTCTAAAGTGATATTTTGTTTTTCTGCTTACGGTATGCGTGTTTTATTAGCGCTTGTTATTCAATGGTTTTGCTCTCAGGGCTCATTCAGTTAGGATTTTTTATGTCTTCAATAATTCAGTCAGCCAGCCAGGAGTTGATTAAACCTTATCAATCTAATATTACCGTCCCCAATTGGATGATTAGCTCTATGGAGCGGGTCATGCAGTATTATGTGGATAAAAATTTACGTTTAGACACTATTTCTACAGACCGCATGCCTAAGCCTGTTGAAGGTAAAAAGTACATGTTGTATGCGCACATTCCGTTTTGCCATACCTTGTGTTCGTTTTGTACTTTCCACCGTTTTTTATTCCGCGAAGATAAAGCACGCGAATACTTTGTCGCGCTGCGCAAAGAGATTCAAATGGCCAAAGATTTAGGCTATGAGTTTGAGTCAATGTACATTGGCGGTGGCACGACCACCGTGCTTGAAGATGAGTTAGCTCGTACCATCGAACATGCAAAAAATCTGTTTCCTGGCATTAAAGAAGTGTCTTGTGAGTCTGATCCGCAGCATTTGGCTAATCCTGAATTTAAGCAATTAAAAGGCCTAGTAGATAGAATGTCAATTGGGGTACAGAGCTTCGATGATGGCATTTTAAAAATGACCGACCGCTTAGATAAATTTGGCTCAGGTCAGCAAACTTTTGACAATATTATGGCGGCTAAAGAGCTATTTCCGATCATTAACGTGGATTTGATTTTTGGTTTTCGTGGCCAAACCAAGGAGATTATCCAGTCCGATCTGGATATGGCGTCTAAACTCGACCCGCGCCAAATTACCACTTATCCATTGATGATCACCCATCAAACTCGTAAGAGTGTTAAAGGTACGTTAGCTGCCCCTCAGGGCGAAATGATGGATCAGTATCGCCAAATTTTAAATACTTTAACCGGACAATATACCCAATTATCAGCATGGGCGTTTGGTAAAACCAATGACGAAGGTTTTGATGAGTATGTTATTGATTATGATGAATACCTCGGTGTAGGTTCTGGCTCATTTAGCTTTTTAAATGACACGCTATATGTGAATACCTTTTCACTGAAAAAATACCAACAACGTATTGCTGAAGGCCGTATGGCAGTTGAGCAACAGAAAAAATACCAGCTAAAAGAAGTGATGCAATATCGCTTTTTGCTGGGTATGTTTTCGGGGCGTTTATCGCGTAAATATTTCCGTGACACTTTTAACGTTAATTTAGACACTGCGTTGTTTAAAGAAATGACCTCAATGAAAGCTATGGGAGCCATTAAAAATGACCCAGTTAATCCAGACGAATTAATCGTAACTGATAATGGCAAAATGTTGGGGTTATTGATGATGAAGGAGTTTTACTCCGGTATGGACAATGTGCGCGCCCAATTACGACAACCACTTGGCGCAACGGATATGTAATCTCGTTTAGATTAGCAAAGGCCGTGATTATCACGGCCTTTTTGTTATACTCAAGGCTCTTTTTATCTACGCTTTTTTAGGTGAGTTGCATGGCCAATATTCTTTTGCTTGCCAATATCAATTGTGATCGCATTTTAATGCTTGATAAGCCCTTACAAACGGGTGGTCGATTTCATTATCAGGATGGTGGATTGCGTTTAGGTGGTGGCGGCGCAAACACGGGATTAGGTTTAGTGTGGGCTCAACATAATGTTTCACTAGTAAGTGAAGTCGGTAGTGATGACATAGGCGACTGGATTTTAGCTAAAGCCAGTACCTTAGGGCTTGATTGTCGTTTGGTACATCGTTTTGTTGGTAATACGTGTGAGATGTTACTGGTGATGACGCCTGATGGTGAACGAACCATTATTCGACCTCAGCGACCTGTTTTTGAACTTCCTGCGCCACCAGATTGGCAACATTGGGATGCTTTTTATATTAATTCATCGGCCAAAGGTGCTGGCGCTTGGGCGGCGGATGCGATGGCGTGTAACCCTAACTGTAAAGTGATATCGCAATTAGCCAAGGATGAACGTAATCGTCCTTGTCATGTGTTGATCGCTTCAATTACCGATATGCAAGGTCGTTGCAATCAGGACCCATGGCGGTTTGCTCAGGCTATTGCTGGTGATGCATTGGAACACTTTATTGTGACAGATGGCGACCAAGGGGCGATGGTGTACAGTAATGCTGGAGAACAACATGTGCCAGCCGTTATTGCCAATGTGGTTGACACGACTGGTGCTGGCGATGCCTATGCCGCAGGCGTTATTCATGGTTTATGTCAGCAAATGTCTATTACTGATGCTATGCATGAAGGTGCGTTGTGGGCATCATTTGCGGTAGCCACAAAAAGCTCTATTCCTGGTAAGGCACTTAAGCAGTATCTAACCTAAGCCCAACACGGGTTAAGTTAAGGTTTGCAGGTGAACATTGTGCATTTGTTAAGTGTGTGCGGATAACTCAAATAATATTGCTTTGTCATTTTAGTGTCATTGTTGGCCTATATGATGAGCCCGTCTAAACAACTTTTATAGCGTCGAATGGTTCAGACCATTTTTAGCTATTATTTTTGCTATATTATCTCCCATTTTATTTATGGCCTTACTCTTCCCCAGTAAGGCTTTTTTTTGTCTGAAAATTGGGTATATTGGCACTCTATAATCATGCTTAAGCAAGGGTATGCTGGATGAGTAAGCTATTGGTAAAGAGTATTTCTGGGCTGTATTTAGGCGACCAAGTGCAAATGCATAACGGTGTTGCCAGTTGTATTAACCAAAAACATGCCGCTAAGCAGTTGACCGTGCAATTTGATCACGTAATAGGCAATCGTGAGGCCGACCCTAAACATCACGGCGGCCTCGATAGAGTGTTGCATCATTTTCCGCGTGAGCATTATGGCCAATATCGCCGCTGGGATTTAATGACTACGTTTCGTGATGCACCTTCAATGGGTGAAAATATCAGTACCGTTGGCCTTAATGAAGCACAGGTTAATATTGGTGACATCATCCAAATTGGTGATGTCACCTTGCAAGTTACACAACCTCGTTCACCGTGTTTCAAACTCAACCTACAGTTTGGTCATCCTAAATTTGCCTTAGCCATGCAAGAAAGCCGTATGTGCGGCTGGTTTTATCGAGTGTTGTCTGAAGGTGACATTCGTCCGAGTGACAGTATCTGTTTGCTAGAAAGAAAAACGGATATCAGTGTGGCTAAAGCGATGCAGATGTATTTTTTAGCTGAATTTGATGCAGAGCAATATCAGACATTGCTTGAGTGCGAAGGCTTAGCGCAAAGTTGGGTTAATTCATTGCAACGCCGGTTGGATCAGCAAAGTATAGAAGATTGGGCAATGCGCTTATATGGCAACGCCAGTTAATGTCTCCCGGTATGATAAGAACAATATGATAAAAACAACATGATAAGGAATATCAAATGAATGAACCGATGGTCGAAGTTAGCAAGCAAGCCAAAGATATGGGGTTATTGATCCATGCTGCCAGTTTTGCCGGTTATGTGTTTCCGCTAGGAAGTGTTTTAGGCCCTTTAATTGTCTGGTTAATGAAGCGTGATGAATTTGAGTTTGCCAATCAATGCGGCAAGAACTGTCTTAATTTTAAATTGAGCTTAATGATATATGCCATGGTGTCAGCAATATTAATTTTGATTGGCGTGGGAGTAATACTATTAGCCGCTCTAGCATTGCTTGATATTATTTGTACTATTATCGCTATTGTTAAAGCCAACGATGGCATAGCTTACCAATATCCGCTCACTATCCGGTTTATTAAGTAACCCGAACTCGAAATAAAAACGCCACTCAAATGTGTGGCGTTTTTGTTAAAGCGATTTCTAAAGATATTACACTTTAAAGCGGGCTACTAAGACATCTAGTCGACTGGCTAACTGATTCAATGATTTACTCGCATTTGCAGCCGCGTGAGCGGTATCTGCTGTTCGTAGAGTGATATCGTTGATTTCAGTCACATTACGATTAATGTCTTCAACCACGGTAGATTGCTCTTCAGTGGCGGCAGCAACTTGAATGTTCATATCGCTAATTAGCGCAATACGTTCGCTAATACCACTTAACGACTGGCTTGCTTCATCGACAGCTGTAACACCTTCGAGTGAGCGGCTACGAGATTGCTCCATAGCATTAACTGCGCGACTGGTTTCTGATTGAAGCTTATCAATCATATTTTGCACTTGGTTGGTTGATGCAGCGGTGCGAGAAGCTAAGTTACGTACTTCATCTGCAACCACAGCAAAGCCTCGTCCAGCTTCTCCAGCGCGAGCGGCTTCAATCGCTGCGTTCAGTGCCAGTAAGTTGGTTTGCTCTGAAATGGCACGAATAACATCTAAAATACTGCCAATCGATTTAGTGTGTGTCGCTAACGACTCAATCACTTCACCGACTTGTTCAACGTCTTTAGACAATTGATTAATAGTCGAACGCGCTCGAGTGACCACTTTTTGGCCATCAACGGATTCAGTATCAGCATCACGAGCGGTGACAGCGGCTTGAGCTGCATTGCTAGCAATTTCGTTAACCGTAGCGCCCATTTCGTTAATGGCAGTAACAACCATGATGGTACGGTCTTTTTGTAACTGACTATCCGCTAATGTTTGATTAGATTGGTTTGATACATCAAGTGCCGATAAACCTAGTTGTTCGCTGGTTTTGGCAACTTCGACTACAGTATCTTGGATTTTGCTGATGAAGCTATTAAAGCCTCGGGCAAGCTGGGCAATTTCGTCATCGCCATTAACGGGTAATCTTTGGCGTAAATCACCTTCACCTTCACCAATGTTACGAAATAGCTCGGCAATATGTGCAATCGGACGGCTAACCGAACCCGCGACGGCAATTGAAATGGCAATAAATACCGCAGCGATCAGTACGGTCCATAATAATATCTGATAAGCCGACTCTTGTAGCAGGGCAAATACTTCTGCTTCAGGTACTTGAGCGACCAAGTACCAATCCATTGATTTAATATAGCTACTGGCAATCAACATCTGTTGACCATCGACATCGGCTTTAACTAAATTGAAGTCACTTTTGTTGAGTAGCTGGTTAGTATTTGCGTTAGGGTAAAGGTTACTGAGTTTGCTTTTACCTATCTTGCTAGTGTCTTGGTGCAGTTTGACGTCACCTTTAGTATCAACTAAATATACAAACCCGCTGTCTTCAATTTTAAATGAAGCTAGTAACTTAACCATATCATCTAACGATTTTGCTAGACCCACCAAACCTCGTCCATCAGGCTGTTGATAATTGATGTAAAGCTTAACATCGCCATTGCTAGGTTCTGTGAACACGTTCAGCATTCGCTCTTGCTTACTATCGCGATAGTCAAAAAACCAAGCATCTTGTTGTTGGTTTAATATGCGTAAAAACCCATCCTGGTTGTAGTAGGCCGCAGTATCACGGTCAGCATAAGATGCTTGAGCTAAATCATATTGATTTTTTATGCTATTAAGTTCAGCGATAACAATTTTTTCTTGGTCAGCAGGGCGACCATTTTCAAGCCATTGAAGCAGCATTTTACTATTGGCTAGTTGTTCGCCTGCATTCATTAGGCTACTAATTTCGAGATCGATCTCGTTGCGAATTTGCATGAGCAAACTCGGCATTTCCGAGTTGAGCATCCGCTGTTCAACAACTTGTTTTGCACTTCGTTGACTTAATAATCCGACTAAGATCGTGGATAGCAATACAGCAACCGTCACGGTCAGTAATATTTTTTGCTTAATGGTAAGTGTATTCATCTACAACAGCCTCTTGGGAGTATCTCTATGATATATCGGACACAATGGCAATAAATTGATAGTTATTTTGCTGCTAAGTTGATTCAGTCAGCAAAATAGCCTTTTGGTGTAGGTTGTTTTGATTTTATGTGGGTAATGATAGTCGATAAAACAAAAAAAACGCACCTATATTTAAGTGCGTTTTATTGACTGTGCCAATATTTTAACTATTGGTTCGCTTACATATTTGGATAGTTTGGCCCGCCGCCGCCTTCTGGTGTGACCCAGGTAATGTTTTGGCTTGGGTCTTTAATGTCACAAGTTTTACAGTGAATGCAATTTTGCCCATTAATGACAAACTTTTTGTCACCGGCTGCTTCAACAACTTCATAAACCCCGGCAGGACAGTAACGTTGCGCGGGTTCATCAAATTTAACTAAGTTAACCGATATTGGGATGCTTTGGTCTTTTAGATGTAAATGACACAGCTGATCTTCTTCATGAAAAGTATTCGACAGATATACCGACGATAACTTATCAAAACTCAACTTGCCGTCAGGTTTAGGATAGTCAATTTTATTGTAATCGCTAGCTAAGCCCATCGTGGCGTAATCTGGGGTCGTGTCTCTAAACGTCAGCGGAAACTTGCCACCAAACCAATTTTGGTCGATATAGTTAAAGGCGCCACCGATTAGCGTGCCAAACTTATGCATTGCAGGACCAAAGTTGCGCGAGCTATAAAGCTCTTCATGTAGCCAGCTTTTTTCGAAGCGGTCTTGGAAACAGTCGAGATCTTTGCCGCCTTCAAGCCCGGCAATTAAGCCTTCGCCTAAGGTTTTTGCCGCGATGATACCGCTTTTAATTGCTGTATGCGTGCCTTTGATTTTGGCAAAGTTAAGCGTACCCGCATTACAGCCAATGATTAAACCACCAGGAAAACTCATTTTAGGTAATGAATTTAAGCCGCCTTTGGCAAGGGCGCGAGCACCATAGGATAAGCGCTCACCGCCAGTTAATGTTTCGGCAATCACTGGGTGTGTTTTATAGCGTTGAAACTCATCAAATGGACTGAGATGAGGGTTTTTATAGTTTAAATCAATAATTAACCCAACAGCAACTTGGTTATCTTCCATGTGGTACAGGAATCCACCACCAGATGAGCCATCCACGAGAGGCCAGCCACCGGTATGAACCACTTTACCCTGTTGATGTTGCTCTGCAGGGATTTTCCAAATTTCTTTAAAGCCTAAGCCATAATGCTGTGGCGTTTTACCATTGTCTAAATGGTATTTTTGGATCAGTTGTTTACCTAAATGGCCACGGCAGCCTTCTGAAAATACGGTGTATTTGGCATGCAATTCCATACCCGGCATATAGCTGTCTTTATGTTGACCATTTTCGCCAACACCCATATCACCGATTAAAATGCCTTTAACGCTGTTATCTTCATTAAACAGTAATTCACTGGCTGCAAAACCTGGGAAAATCTCTACGCCCATGGCTTCAGCTCGGTTGGCTAACCAGCGAGCTAAGTTACCCACACTAATGATGTAGTTACCATCATTGTGCATTGTTTTAGGCACTAAACTGTTGGGCATTAAGCGAGATTTTGTCTCTGAGTTTAGCAGGTAGATTTCGTCATGAGTGACTTTGGTGGTTAGCGGGATGTCTGAATCACGCCAATCATTAAATAATTCGTCCAGTACATCGGGTTCAAATACGGCACCCGATAAAATATGAGCACCAACCTCAGAGCCTTTTTCTACCACGCAAACAGTGATTTCTTTATCGGCATCTTTAGATATTTGCATTAAACGACAAGCGGTCGCCAAACCTGCAGGGCCAGCACCGACAATTACTACGTCGAACTCCATTGACTCGCGTTCCATCTTCTCACCTTTCAAAGTTTCCCGTTCATTGCGGGTTTATTGTTTTTTATAACGATTAAAATAAGTAAACGATCGTTTATCCTTTACTCACCTTACCGCAAAATGAACGTTTGTCACAGTGGCAAACTCAATCTTGTTAGCGTGAGTCGAGTCACAAATAGATAACGATATAGTCTTTCAAGCTAAGATATTCACCTAAAGGGGTATTTGTAAAACGGTATTTAGGCCTATAATTGGATCTGACGGTTCTCCGAGCTTTTTGCCCTACGTCAATGATATGGGCAGTTAGCCGTGGTAATTTTGCCACCGGGGTGAGTAAAGAAATGCACTCACCTCCCACACTTGGAAAGGTTAACATGTCCCAACTACAAGACAGCTTTGGTCGACGATTTCACTATTTGCGGATGTCAGTTACTGATGTTTGCAATTTCAAATGCACTTATTGTTTACCCGACGGTTATCGTCCGGATGGTAAACCTACCTTCTTAACCCTCAACGAGATTGAAAATCTGGTTGCCGGTTTCGGTGAGGTAGGCACACAAAAAGTTCGTATCACTGGTGGCGAGCCCACTCTACGCAAGGATTTCACAGATATTGTGCGGATCGTTGCCGACAATCCCAATATTAATACCGTAGCGATGACCACCAATGGGTACCGTTTACAGCAACATGCCAAAGAATGGTATGACGCAGGTTTACGGCGCATTAATGTGTCTGTTGATAGCTTAGATCCTAAAATGTTTTATCAAATTACTGGCGAAAATAAGTTCGACCAAGTAATGCGCGGTATTGACGCGGCTCTTGAAGCGGGTTTTGAGCGAGTTAAAGTCAATGCCGTATTATTGAAAGGCTTAAACGACAAAGATTTACCGCGTTTTTTACAGTGGATTAAAAACACGCCTATTGATTTACGTTTTATTGAATTAATGGAAACCGGTTTAGGTCACGACTACTTCAATGCGCATCATTTGGCGGGTGTAGACATTAAAAAACAACTTGAGCGAGAAGGCTGGTTATATGACTTGCCAAGTGTTGATGATGGTCCTGCGCAAAACTTTAGCCATGCAGATTATCAAGGTCGTATTGGATTAATTATGCCTTACGCCAAGAATTTCTGTGCCAGCTGTAACCGCTTACGAGTTTCTGCAAAGGGTAAATTACATTTATGTTTGTTTACTGAAAATGGCGTCGATTTACGCGATTTAATACAAAACCCTTCGCAGCGAGATGAATTAATTAGCCGCTTACACGGTCAATTAGCGCAGAAAAAAGAAACCCACTTTTTACATCAAGGCATTACAGGTGTGACTCAACACCTTGCCTCTATTGGTGGTTAAGCCGTTATTGAGTTAAACCGACTGACGCGGCAATACATGTGACGCTCAGTCGATGGACATTGAATTTGATTAAGGCAGTAAAAAAGTATGAGCAATTGTTTTACCCATATTAACGCCGATGGCAATGCCCATATGGTCGATGTGACTGAAAAAGCCGTCACCGAGCGCGAAGCCCGCGCTGAAGCTTTTATTGATATGGCACCAGATACCTTAGCCATGATCATGAATGGCAGTCATCACAAAGGTGATGTTTTTGCTACCGCACGTATTGCCGGTATTCAAGCGGCTAAGAAAACATCTGATTTGATCCCATTATGTCACCCTTTGATGCTGACTAAGGTGGAGGTGGAGCTTGAAGCTCAGCCTGAGCATAACCGTGTACGCATTACCAGTTTGTGCAAGTTGTCGGGTAAAACCGGTGTTGAAATGGAAGCGCTAACCGCAGCTTCTGTGGCAGCCTTAACCATTTACGACATGTGTAAAGCCGTACAAAAAGACATGATTATTTCTCAAGTTCGTTTGCTTGAAAAACGCGGCGGGAAATCGGGTCATTTTAAAGTCTAATTCGGCCATTACGAACTAACATAAACCCAATATTTGTTATGAATAAATGCATTGAGAGACCACTATGATCCAAGTGTTATTTTTTGCGCAAATCCGTGAGTTATTAGGCACCGCTAAAGTCGAACACAGTGGCGATAATATTGATACTGCAGAAACATTACGTGCAGCGCTTGCCGCTACTGATGATAAATGGGCCAAAGTGTTGGCATCAGACAAATTGCTGGTGGCGATTAATCAAACCATGAGTCAGTGGGATTCACCTGTAAATGATGGCGATGAAGTGGCCTTTTTCCCTCCAGTCACAGGGGGGTAACATGGAACATCATAGCAACCAAATTGTTGTACGAGTCCATACGGAAGACTTTAGTGTCGCTGATGAATACGCCTTACTTGCCTGTGATAATCAGGACGGTGCCGTGGTTAATTTTGTTGGCAAAGTACGAGACTTTAATGATGGCAGCGCTGTAACTGACTTAACCCTCGAACATTATCCTGGTATGACTGAATCAGTATTACTGCAGATTAGCCAACAGGCTTGTGAACGTTGGCCTTTAAATAAAGTGACGATTATTCATCGAGTGGGTACGTTGTCGCTTGGTGAGCAAATTGTGTTTATTGGTGTGACTAGCGCTCATCGTAAAGCGGCTTTTGCGGCATGTGAGTTTTTAATCGATTTTTTAAAAACGAAAGCGCCTTTTTGGAAGCTTGAAGCAGGTGATACTGGCGCTAAGTGGGTTGAAGCGCGTGATAGCGATCAGCAAGCAGCCAAAATGTGGCAAAAGTAATCGTCTATATGGCTCGTACATAGCAAGGATAAACCCTCAATGTCTTTCATTAACGCCAACATTACTCAGCGTGCATACTCATATCTGCCCCGATTCCGGGCTGGCGCTATCGCATTATTCTTTGCCATTGTTAGTACTGTAGGGTTTAGTTCTTTAAGTGTCGCGAGTGATGCTCCTGCGATTGCTGCGGCTGCCAACATAAAATTTGCAGTAGATGAGATAGCGATACGTTTTCAGCAGCAAACCGGTTTGGCTCTGCGGATCAGTTATGGTTCTTCGGGTAATTTTGTCACCCAAAT
Source organism: Shewanella sp. S1-58-MNA-CIBAN-0166 (assembly GCF_040310085.1). Taxonomy (NCBI): domain Bacteria; kingdom Pseudomonadati; phylum Pseudomonadota; class Gammaproteobacteria; order Alteromonadales; family Shewanellaceae; genus Shewanella; species Shewanella sp. S1-58-MNA-CIBAN-0166. The sequence continues at coordinate 53,836 of NZ_JBEOPN010000022.1, forward strand.
TCAGCATGGTGCACCGTTTGAGATGATGCTCAGTGCCGATGAAGATTATATTGAGCGGTTACATCAAGCGGGCTTTACCCAAAATGATGGCGTTGTTTATGCCATCGGCCGGCTTGCTCTTGCTGCACCTAAGAAGTCGCCGTTAATTTTAGATCCCGAGTTAGTTGGGTTAGCGCAATTAATCGCCGATGGAAAGGTGTCTCGTTTTGCGATAGCAAATCCTGATCATGCTCCCTATGGTGAACGTGCGCGTGAAGTCCTTAAAGCGAAAGGTTTGTGGGACGCACTGCAACCTAAACTGATTTTAGGTGAAAATGCTTCACAAGCTGCCCAATTTACCATTAGTGGATCGACTCAAGGTGGTATTGTGCCGTTATCATTGGTGCTATCTCCTGAATTTACCAAGCGTGGTAACTATGTGGTTATCCCTGATTCGCTATATCAACCGCTTAATCAACGGATGGCATTAATGCCTAATGCATCTGAAACTGCGGAGCGATTTTATCAATACATGCAATCAGCAGATGCACAGGAAGTATTAACTCAATTTGGGTTTAATTTACCAAAACCTGCTGTTAAGAAGGCTGATTAATGGATTGGCAAGCTCTGTGGCTGTCGGTCAAACTGAGTTGTTTTACCGTAGTATTGTTAATTCCGTTGGCCATTATTGTCGGGCGGGCGTTGGCATATCGCCAATTTAAAGGTAAATCATGGCTTGAAGCTTTAATCATGGTGCCATTAGTGTTACCGCCAACGGTAATTGGTTATTACCTGCTAGTGGGGTTAGGTAATCAGAGCATGATTGGTCAATGGGTTGAGCAGTTAACCGGCCAACAATTGGTGTTTCATTTCTCAGGATTGGTAATCGCTTCCATTATCGTCAATATTCCCTTTGCGGTTCAGCCTATTCAACGTGCTTTTGAAACCATTCCTATCGATATTCGTGATGCCGCAGCTTGCTGTGGTATGAGTCGATTACGGATATTTTTTCGAATAGAATTACCTATGATATGGCCTGGTGTATTAACGGCCGTTGTACTGTGTTTTTCCCATGTATTGGGCGAATTTGGTGTGGTGTTGATGTTGGGCGGTAACATTGCCGGTGAAACCAAAACCATCTCAATAGCGATTTATGATAGTGTGCAGGCATTTGATTTCGATTCTGCAGGAATGATGTCTTTGGTATTATTGTTGTTTGCGGTGAGTGCGTTAGCGCTCACTACAAGTATGTCGAAGCGCTTAGGAGGGCATCGTGGTGCCTCACAACGCTGACCTTATATGTGATATTTCACAAACATTGCCCATTCCATTGGAAGCTCACTTCAGTTGTCGGGCCGGTGAAGTGCTAGCCGTGGTTGGCCCTTCTGGTGGCGGTAAAACCACCTTACTGAGAATGATTGCCGGTTTGAGTCTACCTCAACGGGGCCACATTCATTGTGGTGATAGATTATGGTTTGATGCAGAGCAGTCTATTTCGTTAACTCCCCAGCAGCGACACATCGGTTATATGCCACAGCATTTTGGCCTGTTCCCTCATTTATCGGCACTCGACAATGTTATTTCTGGGCTCGATCATGTGCCGAAAGAATTACGAAAGCAACGAGCGTTAGATTGGCTAGAACGTGTCAATTTACATGGGTTGCCTGATCGCTTACCCGCACAATTGTCTGGTGGACAACGTCAACGAGTTGCGCTTGCCCGTGCTCTCGCGCGTGAGCCGGCTATCCTACTGTTAGATGAACCCTTTTCTGCGGTAGACCGAGAAACCCGCGAACGCTTGTATATTGAGTTAGCTCGCTTAAAGCAGCAATTGTCTATTCCCGTGGTCATGGTAACGCATGACATCCATGAGGCATTGTTACTGGCTGATAAGATGATACTGATTAGTCAGGGGCAAATGCTGCAACAAGGCAAACCATTTGAGGTACTATCTCATCCTAATAACGAAGCGGTTGCACGGCAAATGGGCTTGAGGAATATTTTTGACGGTCAAGTCGTATCGCAAGATATTGAACGTAATATGACCCAATTTACACTAGGTGATGAATTGATTGTCAGCGACAGTGCACCAACATTAACTGTTGGCCAATCTATCCGTTGGGTTATTCCGAATCAAGGTATTCGCTTTAACGCCATCAGCAGCGGTCGTCTGTGTAAAAGCTTAAATAAATTAGAAGTACTAATTGAATCTGTGTTGGTGATGGGTGAATCATCACGAGTGATAGCGTCAGTTGTAGGCATTGGATCCATTATCAATGCAGACGTGCCGACACATTTAGTGCATAAGTTAGCCTTAGCGCCAGGGGTGCAAACGACTATTGCGCTTAAGTCCGATCAAATTCATATTTTAAGTGCACAGTCTGAACTCGGATAACCAAGGTTAAATAATGATTTTTACTGCTCAGAATGTCAGATTTCTGATAATAAACCGGTGATTGATGTTTGAATAAGGCCATTTAGCGACCTAAATAGCGCATTTGATATAAAACCTTCCCATTTGTGCTGATTTGTATAGGTTTACCCGCCCTCACATTTCTAAAAAATGTTGTGTCATGACAGCCCATCTCACTGAAAAATGGTATTTATGATCAATTATTAATCTTAGATTTCTTGGGACTTTGGCTGCTCTTAGGTAGAGTAGGCGTGTGATAGAATTTTCAATTATATAGAGGCTTGTGATGGTTCGGTTGCTGCTAGCAATATGCTTTCTTCCTTGTGCCGTGATGGCCACACCATCTATGCACTCTTTATTGATCAATGGCGACTTTTTAAAGCCAATAACGGTCATGGAACAATTAGAGCAACAAGACGAAGGCACCATATGTGACTTTGATGTTGATGTTGAAGAAGGTTTGTTGGTGTATAAGATTTCTATGGTTAACGTAGAGACTCACCGAATCAATAAATACGAATACCGAGCCTTAGACGGTACATTATTAACTGAAAAATCGTCTGCTTATGCCTCTGATGATATTGGCCAAGTTAATGCGGCAAAAATGCTGCAAGCTAAGCATATGAAGTTTTCAGAATTAGTGACCCTCGCGATTGAAAACCAACAAGGATATTTAACACAGGCGGAATTGGACCACGATTTATCAATTAGTTATCTCGAACTAAAGTTACTCAATCAAGATAGTAGAAATACTATTGCTTTCGATATTGAGACTCTACGTCCACTACCTTTGCTCAAATGGGATTAAAGACTCTATGACTATGCGTATTTTATTGGTTGAAGATGATGCTACTACGTTAAAGTATGTAGCCGACGGATTTACGGCTCAGAAATATCAAGTTGATAGCGCGACTGATGGTCAAGAAGGCCTCACGTTAGCCAAGCATAACCAATATGATTTACTGATCCTCGATCGCATGTTACCAAAGCTAGACGGCTTAACATTATTGTCTGCTCTGCGTACCAGTGGTAATAAAACACCAGTACTTATTTTATCGGCATTAAGTCATGTTGACGAGCGTGTAAAAGGTTTACGTGCGGGCGGTGATGACTACATGACCAAGCCATTTGCCTTTGCAGAATTGTTAGTACGAGCAGAAAAACTTGCGCAACGTAACGTGGTTGAACCGGCTGCCACCGAAATTGAAGTGGGCAGTTTAAAGATGGAATTATTAACCCGTAAAGTCACCCTTGACGATAGCGAGTTAATGCTACAACCAAAAGAATTTCAATTGCTTAAGTATTTGATGGAGCATCCTAATCAAGTGATTAGCCGCACATTATTATTTGAAGCTGTATGGGACTACCATTTTGATCCTCGCACCAATGTGATTGATGTGCATATTGCCAAGTTACGTCGCAAGTTTGAAGAGCTTGGGCATGGTGAGTTAATTGAAACCGTTAGAGGGGCTGGATATCGCCTTTGTAAAAGGCATTAAGCCTTACCAAAGTAGTGCGTGGCGGATCACGCTGATCTTCTCGACATTAGTAACCATACTCATTGTTATGTTGGTGCTTAGTCTCTATAGACAGTTAGTGATCGAGCAACAAAATCAAGTAGATAAACATCTAGCTGCAGAAATGCAGCGCTATCAACAGTTAGCATTAACGGTTAACCGTCGCAGTTTTGCGGCTCAAATTCGTGCTGCCGATCCTAAAACTGCACTGATTGCCTGGCGCAACAGTGTAGATATGGTGGGCGCATTGACTTTCTTACCCGAAAATATGCCACAACTGCCTGAAACGAAAGATTTCCCTATCTTTACTGGTGGTCCAGATAAACTGCATATTCTTACTGGTGGCTTAGTTATCACCCGTTATGGCCCAGTATTAATTGCTACACGTACCGATCAACTCGCGGCTTTAATCGAGAAGTTTATTAACGCTGCATTTTGGGCCGTTGCATTCACTTTAGGGCTCACGCTAGCGTTAGGCTATATTTTCTCAAAAGCCATTTTGAGACGACTGGTCGAATATAACCGTTTGAGTGAACAGATTGAAGCTGGACACTATGAAACCCGTCTGCCAGTAAGCGAAAGCCAAGATGAATTTGACATGCTGGCACGGCAATTTAATTTAGTGCTCGACACCTTAGAGCAAAACTTACGAGCTGTTCGCGGGGTGACCGATAACATTGCCCATGATTTACGCACGCCATTATCGCATTTACGTATTGGTATTGAGCTGTTGTCGCAAAAACCTACAGCTGAACTTGCCGATGCCACCGCTGAGTTACTCGAAGAGTTAGATCACTGTTTGGGGACTTTTGATGCGATGTTATCGTTAACGCGCATCGAAGAAGGTCAGCAAACGCTTGATTTACAGCCGGTGAGTTTACAGCAAATCTGCCAAGATTTATTTGAAATGGCTGAGGTGATTGCCGAGAGTCACGACCAAGTATTGAGTATTAGTCTAGCAGATGATGTTCACGTGAATGGCGATAAGTATTTGTTGTTCCAAGCTTTGTTTAATCTAGTGGATAACGCGATAAAGTATTCACCTAATGGCGCCACGATTAATATTATTCAACACGGTAAACACATTCAAATTAGTGATAATGGACCGGGTATTATTGACGAGGATAAAGAGCGGGTATTCGATCGCTTAGTGCGTTTAGACCCTAGCCGCCATTACAAAGGCACTGGTTTAGGATTATCGATGGTAAAGGCTATTCTATCGCGTCACAAAGCGACGATTTCACTACTCGATAATAACCCTGGTTTACTCGTGAGTATTCACTTTAAATAACCTCGCAAGCCTCCCATTTAATCGTTGTTGGATAATATATGTACCAAGTGATCAGTGATCAAACAGACTTTATTGTCATCAGTAAATCCGTGAATGTTCATTTTCATAGCCAAGATGGCAATGCTGGAGTGATTGCACAGGCTGAGGCTGATGTAGGTTATAAGCTTTACCCTGTTCATCGGCTCGATACACCGACTTCTGGTTTGCTGATTGTGGCTAAATCCCCTCAGGCTGCAAATGTGTTTACCAAAATGTTTACTGAGCATAAAGTTCAAAAATATTATTTGGCGATAGCTTGTGGTAAACCTAAAAAGAAACAAGGCTTGATTATTGGCGATATGGCTAAGTCGCGTCGCAGTATGTATAAGTTACTGCGAACCACAGAAAACCCTGCAGTGACACAGTTTTTTAGTCAGAGTATTGCCTCTGGTATGCGGATGTATTTACTAAAACCGCTGAGTGGCAAAACCCATCAATTAAGAGTGGCCTTAGCCAGTATTGGTGTACCTATTTTAGGCGATAAACTCTATGGTGATGAGCTGAGCGATAGATGTTATTTACATGCCTATAGTTTGTATTTTACCTTTCTAGAGCAGGTTTATTCTTTCCAGCAACTGCCTCAGTTTGGTAAGCAGTTTTTGTTACCTGAGTGCCAACAACTTATGATGAACCAATGGCAATCACCGAATGACTTATCGTGGCCTAGTAAAGACTAATCTCTGCCTATTACTCCTATCAGAGGTAAACTTAAGCTGCTGTCTCAATGCAATTACGGCCCGCTTTTTTTGCGCTATACATGGCTTTGTCGGCTCGCGCTAGAATATGCTTAATTGGTGTGTCTTGTGTGACAATCGCACAACCGATACTAGCAGTAATGGCAAGTTTATTTTCCCCTGTATCAATAATAAGGTCGGCAAGTACTTGCTGGCATCGTGAAGCCATTTGATGAGCTTGTTCTAGAGTGCAGTTTGGTAATAAAATCAGAAACTCTTCGCCGCCATAACGGCATAAAAAATCGTCATTCCGAATAACATTATTAATAGCATTCGCTGATTTCTCCAGCACAATATCCCCCATAGCATGACCCCAATTATCATTAATCGCTTTAAAGTGGTCTAAATCGATTAAGAGGATGCAGTAAGGTATGTTGGAAGTGTGCCAACTACTGTGGATGTGTTGTAATTGCTTATCAAGAGAATGACGATTCCAAATACCGGTAAGAGCATCACGGTTGGCAAGGGTGAGGATTTTTGTCACGAGCTTGTTGATGGAGTTACCCACAATTAAAATGTTAACAAGTAATATCAGTATGATATATACCCATAGTGTCGGTTTAGCATCAGCCGTGTTTAAGGTGGCAAAAACAGTGATTTTGTCTGGAAAAAATAACAGTATGATGGGCCTTAGTAGAAATAAACAGCCAATTAATGCTATTGGGATAACTAACCAGTTGGTAGCAAAAGCCGTAAATGTATCTCTAAATGCGTGTAAATGATCTCGAGCTAGCCCAAAAAATAATATTGATGCCGCTAAAGATAAAATAGAGACCAAATAAACGGCTTCGGTGCGCTGTGGTGTGACCAAAAGCATCAATATCGCCGCCATAGTGATGACGGTTAAATCGAATAATTTGCTACTGGGTAATCTGTATAGTCTTTGTGCACCCCAGCGAAGAGTACTCAGTCCAAGTAAGATCATTACATCAGCCGTGAACCAATAAAGGTAACTAGGTTGGTCTGTTCGTTGGGTGTAAAGCAACATGCCAATCAGTACGCATAAATTTGCTAATGAAAAATGAATACTTGCCTTAGGTGCAACTCTCATTGGATAAGCCATAACCCACCAAGAGGCGGTTGCTGCAGCTGCGAGTAAACACAATACTTGCATTAATATTTGTGTGGATTCATGTTCCGTCATAAAGGTGCATATAAAGGTAATTTCTTATTAAATATGCCATTGAGGCTAGTGTAAAAATTTTTTAATGGCAATATTTTAGTTTAATGTTTTCTATTTAACGTTAATTTAATTAACTGATGGTGGAAATCAATAAGATGGATTTACTTAAAATTTATGATGGTCAATGCTATTTTTTGTAACAAGCCTCTCTGGCAAGCCCTGGTCACTAGATAGCTAAATAAAAGCGTTTATTATCTAGAATAGATTTTTAGGCTGTTATTGGTTAAAGATGATGATGTGCATTATGAATTCTATGTTTGAGTTGATTACAGTTGCTGTGTTGACTTAACAGTTGATTCTTCCATTGAATCCATTGAGCAAATTGTGTTGCGGCCTTTACTTTTAGCAAGGTACATAGCGTCGTCAGCGAGTTGTAATAATTGTTCAATACTGAGGTGGGTTTTACAGGTAGCATAACCAATGCTGAGAGTGGTATTGATATGGGTCTTCTGCCATAAAACCTTATTTTCATTGATTTTTTGCTGTACTTTTTCGGCCACTATTTGAGCTTCTTTTTTATTGGTTAATGGCAGTATAATTAAAAACTCCTCACCACCATAACGGCAAATGAAATCAATTTTCCTCAATGATTGTTGTAATATGTCGGCGGTATTCTTGAGCACCAAGTCACCCGCTAAATGACCGTAGGTGTCGTTAATGCGTTTGAAGTGGTCTAAGTCGAGTACCATTAAACTATATGCCAACCCATTTCGAAGCCATAGGGCGTCAACTTCTTCGAGCTTGTTCAATAAAGAGTGCCTGTTCCATAAGCCCGTTAGCTGATCTTTATTGGCTAATCTGGCGACCTTGTAAACTAAGCGCGTCAGCGCATTACCAAACAATACTAGGTTAGTGAGTAGCAGTAATATGATGTAGCTCCACATGACTAACGATGAGTTAAGCTTGTCTGCTGCTGAAATGTTGGCAAGTTCATCGGGAAAAAGCAATAAAACCCCTGCGCGAATGATAAACAGTAAGCCAATGGTGAAAAAAGGCACGTTAATCAACGCCGCATAATACAGCGGTAAGTGTTTTTTTACCGCCCGAAAATTATCAATACCACTAAGGGTGATGAACGTTGCTGCGGTAATACTCATTACAATAACTAAGTAGACTGCATAGGTCAGGGATGGTGGGACCAACAGCATTAATAATGCGGTGGTTGCCAGCAATATCAGATCAAATCGGTAAGATAAAGGCTGTTTAAATAAATGTTGGCAGCCCCAACGCACTAGAGCAAACCCCACAAGTATTGTCATGTCTGCCACAAACCAGTATAAATAGTTAATTGCTTCAGTACGTTGGGTATAAAGCAAAATGCCAATAAGAGTACAAATATTGGTAGCGGCGAAACACCAACTGGCTTTAGGTGCGATGCGTAATAGACTGGCAAGCAATGTCCAAGCTATGGCGCAACTTACTGCGATTAAGCTAAAAAATTGAACAAAAATAATACTTTGGTTATGTTCCATATGACTCATTAGTATCGTGAATAAGACTATTCCATAATTTGATATCAAAAGTGTAGCTAGAATAATAGGCTAATTGTCCTAGTTAACAAATTGTATCGTATACTATTTTTATAATAACTTTAGCTAAATTAATCAACTTAAATAAGGTAACTAAAATGGATTCTAATAAATTATTACTGGTGATTATTGCGATTTTACTGCCGCCTGTAGCAGTTTTGCTCAAAAAAGGCATGGGTAAAGACTTATTAATAAATATCTTATTATGTATTTTCTTTTTTGTACCAGGGCTTGTTCATGCTTTGTGGGTAGTCTTACAAGAATAATGTTTAATACCCTATGCTATTGATGTTGTTTGGTCACTGATAAGCTGGAATCTATAGGGTTTTAATCAGTTTGAGATTATAATTACCTCGTAGAAATGCTATCAAGTGACCAATATGAACCGTAAAAAGAAAATTAATCAAACTCTGAAAGCTAAAGCAAAAAAAGCCAATGCTAAGCTGCATGCTGCTAATAAATCGCCTTATATTGCCAAAGCAGAACGTGCACAGCTTGCCCAAGCTCAATTGGTTAATGCGCCAACAGCTGATTTAGCTGATAGCGCATTAAGCGACTCTGGCGCTGTACATTCGCCAGCACTGTAACACTATAGCGATGACCCTAGAGATGATTTTATCTACGGATTAACACCGCATACTTTACAATGTGGTTGTTTAGGTAAACGCATTTGCCTAAACTCCATGGTCATCGCATCAATCATCAACAATTTCCCTGTTAATGGCTCGCCGATAGCCGTGATGACTTTAATTGCTTCTGTTGCTTGAATGCAGCCAATCATGCCAACCACTGGCGCAAGAATGCCTGCTTCAACACAAGTTAGCTGTTGTTCACCAAATAAGGCACTAAAACATTGATAACAAGGGCTGTGTTGTTGGTAGTCAAATACTGTAACAGTGCCTTCCATTCTAATAGCCGCGGCCGACACTAAAGGCACTTGGTGCTCAAAACAGCTTTTATTAAGCTGTTCTCGTACTAACATATTGTCAGTGCAATCCAGAATTAAGCTATGTTGACTCACCAACACGTTTATCTCATCATCATCTAATAGCGCATTAATGGTATTGATGTTAATTAATGGATTTAGCAGCATCAGCGATTGCTTAGCCGATTCAACTTTTGCTTGACCAATATTGGCGTCGTAGTGCAATACTTGGCGCTGCAAATTAGACAGCTCTACGGTATCAAAATCAACTAAGGTGATTTCACCAACCCCAGCCACGGCAAGATATTGACTTGCTGCACAGCCTAGACCACCAGCACCAATAATTAATACTTTGGCAAGCTTGAGCTTTTCTTGGCCATCGATATCGATAGCCTTAATAGAGATCTGCCGGCTATAGCGCAGCATTTCATTATCAGTGAGTATCTCTTGATCAAGTGAATCCATACTATTCCTAACACAACACGCTATTAAAAGGCTCTACGGTGACTTGTGCGCCTGTTGGCGTGTCGCCTTGGAATTGATCTAATATCACAAAACAATTAGCTAAACTCATTGATGTGAGCATGCCTGAGCCCTGGCCGCCAGTAATCGCTACTTCAAGTTCGCCCAATTCATTTCGACTGAGTATGCCGCGTTGATATTCGACTCTACCAGGGTGTTTTCGTATATCGGTCAGTAACTTTGCTTGGCAAAATAACGGTTTAACAGGCTTAAGTCCCTGCATTTTATGTAAAATGGGCAACACGAGTTTATAAAACGTTACCATCGAAGAAACTGGATTACCGGGCAAACCGCAAAAAATAGCGTTATCTATTTTACCAAATGCGAATGGCTTGCCTGGTTTAATAGCGAGCTTCCAAAAGGTAATCTGGCCTTCTTCAGACAAAATCTGTTTAGTAAAGTCAGCTTCACCCACTGAGACTCCGCCAGATGTTAATACCATATCAGCCTTGCTGGCTGCTTCTTTAAATGCACCACGAATGGCTTCTTTATTGTCGGCTATTACGCCTAAATCAACCCAGTCAACATGGCTTTTACTGAGTAAGCCTTGGATTGAATAACGGTTAGAATCATAAATTTGTCCGGGAGCCAGTTCACTTCCTACAGGGCGTAACTCATCACCAGTGGAAAAGAAGGCGACTTTTAGTTTACGTGTCACTCTAACTTGGCTAATACCGATAGTGGCGAGTACGCCCATTTCAGCTGCGCGGATAGTGATGCCTTTGTGCAATACTTTGGCACCTGCAAGCAGCTCTTCACCGCGACGGCGGACATTAGCGCCTAATCGATGTGGGTGCTCGATGGTAATTTGATTATCGTCGGCTTGGACTTTTTCTTGCATTTGCACGGTATCAAAACCCACAGGTACAGGGGCGCCGGTCATAATACGAATACAGCTATTGGGTGATACTTGGCCATCGAAAGGGTGGCCTGCAAAAGAACTACCCACGAGGGTAAGGGTTGTTTTATCCTGTGATGCGGCTAAATCGGTAAAACGAAATGCATAACCGTCCATTGCCGAGTTATCAAATGGGGGTAAATCAATACTCGATGCTAGATCTTCCGCTAGCACTCTATCGATAGCCTGGGTTAATGTGACGAGCTCGGTATCTTGGGTTGCTTCAACTTGAGCTAAAAGTTGCTCAATTGCTTGATCGGGATGAAGCAATGTTGGTTGAGCGCAAGGGTCTTGATTACTGGACATCAGAACTTCCTTAATGAATCGCTAAAATACTATCAACTGTATCTTGGCTGAAATAGGTCTTTGCTTTTAATGGTGCTTAGTATGCCATGATGGCACAAGAGTTTTATGATCACACTTAAGGTTTTATATTTTATGTCGAAAAATAACGCCAATACCGATTGGTACTTATACATTATTCGCTGTGCAAACTCGCATTTATACACCGGTATTACCACGGATATTTCACGTCGTTTTGGCGAGCATCAAGCCAGTGGTCCTAAAGCAGCTAAATATTTAAGAGGGAAAGGTCCGTTAACCCTAGTTTATCAAGAATCATTAGCTGATCGAAGTGAAGCGTCAAAACGCGAAATTGCTGTTAAAAAATATACTCGCCAGCAAAAATTATTATTGATTGAACAGTATGAGTTAACCTGTCCACGGTAACGATAAGTTACCTATATTTATAAGTTTTTCATATCAAAATTTTGGTTTACAGTTTTTTTACGACTAGACTGAAATGATGGAATCTCAATGGTTAATCCACAATGGTCAAGTCGTTAATGAGTGTTGCGCTGATCATGTGTTGCACTGCATTTCCTTCAGCGGCAGAACAAGTACGCATTCAACCAGCTCAATCTTCAGAAAATACCACTTACCAATATTATTACGACTTGTTATAGCTGCTATTAACCCAAACCGCTGACGATTATGGCTCGGCGGATATTGTTGTTAGCAATGACCATCCACGCTTAGCGCAACGCATTACTCAAGGTTTAGAGGCATTCATTGCGACAGGTCAGCTACATGAGTTTATTGAGCAGTATGAAACAACTCGAGATATGTTCCCACTGAGTCGATATCGCCACAGTCGAATTTTTGACTTAACTAATTCACCGTTAGCGCCACAAACACCTTTTCAAAACCAAGATTTATGGATTGATTTACCGCATCCCACAAAAAACGCCGCAGCACTTGTGGAGTGATACGGCGTTATTTAATCTCATTGTCTATATAGCGTTGAAGCTTATTTAGACGCTCGCAACACCGGATACTTCATGTATTCGTTGTCATAATATGGGCTGCGTTGGTAAAACCAGCGTAATCTTGCTTGGCTATCTTTAGCAAAATCAGGATCTTTAAGCGCTTGATCAAACTCAGCTTGTAGAGCTGGGTTGTCGAGTAACATTTTTGCTGCTAAAGGCTCCACGGCATAGTCTTCAATGTATTCAGTGCGGGTAAAAATGGTATTGAACATTCCCCAATAAAACAATGAATCCTCAGCCTGAGGTTCAAGTAATAGCATTGCTAAGTCACCCAAAGGTTGGTCGGTTGGAATACGCACGCTACCCGTTGGCAGGAGAGTATTTATTTTGTGAATAGTCGTTGTTGCCGTTACCGTTTGATGACCTTCATAATCAGCACTTGAGAATAGTGGGTCGCTGAATTGATATTGCTGCGCGGTTATCGACGTTGGCTTATTCAGTTGTGTCATTCTAATGCCATGCAAAGATAAACGCTCAATAACGTTTGTCCATTGTGGCGGAATATAATAAGCCACAGGCCGAGTTACCGTGATATCTGCTTTTGTGTTAGCCACAATCGGTAAGTTTTCATATAACTTAGGCTCTCCAGTCCAGCGGACAACTTTGTCACCACTGATTGGGCTTTGCTCAACACGGTAATCAATCCCTTTAAAGTCTTTTCCTTCAGCTAAGGTTTCATTTTGCCAGTTGATGGTTAACTTACTTGGGTTACGATATTTGTCTTCATTAATCGCAGACTTTAGCTTGGTGCTATTTTTTGCCACCGTTTTAAGAGTTTGTTCAAGTGTAACGTAGGTACCAAGAACGCGTTGCTTATAAGGTTTAAGGCTATGGTTCTCTATTAGAATAGTCGGTAAATGACGAGCATCACCGTAACCATTGGAAAAGCGTGGGCTAGGGTTCCACAATGACAAGCCTTTAGTCATGTCTGTATTATCGTTAGCAAATACCAACTGGCCCGGAATGTGGCCTTGCTCTGTTAATGCATGTTCAACCGCTGGGCGGTAAATAGACTCTAACCATGTAAAAATACTTGGGCTATAGCCTTGTGCAACGTTGTAGCCAAAGGTGACATCGTATTGGTAGTCAATACCATCGGTCACATGGATATCAATGTATAAGTCTGGCTGCCATATATTAATCGCTTGAATGAGGTGCTGCATTTCTAGAGTGTCAGCTTTAGCATAATCACGGTTTAAATTAAGATTGTTAGCAGTAGTGCGCCAGCCCATATTAACCGGCCCGCGTTGATTTACTCGATTGAATTTGCTGCTCCGCTCGTGGGCATCGACACTGAAAATAGGAATAAACAGTAAATTAACGTTTTCAAGCAAATCGCGTTTGTTACGATGACTGATATCTCGCAGCAGCATCATACCTGCATCTTTACCGTCAATTTCACCAGAATGAATACCTGCTTGCACTAATACCGTTGCTTTACCGTTGTCACTTAATGCTTGTGCCGTTGATACCCCATCTTGTGACGCGATAATCATCCATATATCTCGCCCTTGGGGGCTTTTACCAATGCTGACTTTTTGCAACACGTCGGTGCTGTCGACGAGTTTGTCTAACCATTCCATGGTGTCGTGATAGTTCGGGCTTGAAACATAACCTTGTTGCTCAAAAGGGGTTGCCCATGGTTGATCTGCACTTAACAGTAAGCTTTCACTGGCGCCTGACCAAGGATGAATTGGCGGTAGTATACTGTCGTTTTCGAGATGCGTTATTTGCTCTGCCGGTACTTGAGGAGCAGACACAGCATTGTTAGCATGAGTGAAAGTGGAACAGATGAGTAACGGACTAACCATTAAGCTAGCAAGCAAAAAGCGGCGCATGAATATCCCTGTGAATGGTGATGGTGTCGAAATACGGTAATAGCATCATAACACTGCCTATCAACAGTTTCAGTTGCTTTTACCCTTATAAATGAACTGGAACAGTGCTGATAAAAAATCCCAACCGAAGTTGGGATTTTTAAATTACATCGCGTTAAATAAAGCGTTGCGAATAATGGGTAACGTGTTTACACGTTAGGGCCAGCATTTTTGATGGCTTCAGACACTTTATATTTTGCAAAGTTATCACTGAACTCTTGTGCTAGTTGTTGTGCATATTTGTCATACTCAGCTTTATCTGCCCAAGTGTTGACTGGGTTTAACAAAGCAGTATCAACACCCGATACACTAACAGGCACGTTTAAATTCAGTTTATCGATATAAACGGTTTCAACATCTTTTAGCTCACCACTGACAATAGCATCCACAATGGCGCGAGTTGTCGGGATATCAAAACGTTTACCTACACCATGTGGACCACCGGTCCAGCCAGTGTTAACAAGGTAAACTTGGCTGCCAAACGACTCAATGCGTTTCATGAGTAGTTCAGCATACACTCCTGCTGGACGTGGGAAGAATGGTGCACCAAAACACGTCGAGAAAGTTGACTGAATTGCAGACGTTGAGCCCATTTCTGTCGAGCCAACTTTCGCGGTGTAACCCGATAAGAAATGATATGCAGCTTGTTCTTTGCTTAATATCGACACAGGCGGTAATACACCTGATACATCGCAGGTTAAAAACACTACTGCATGAGGTTCTGCACCACGGTTATCTTCTTTACGTTGAGCGATATGCTCTAAAGGATAAGCGGCACGGCTGTTTTCAGTCAGGCTAGTATCTTTATAATCAGGCACTCGCTGTTCATCAAGCACCACATTTTCGAGTACGGTACCGAAACGAATCGCATCCCAAATCACAGGTTCATTTTTTTGGCTAAGGTCGATACATTTTGCATAGCAACCACCTTCGATATTAAATACGCCACCAGGTGCCCAGCCGTGCTCATCATCACCGATCAGGAAACGTTTTGGATCAGCTGAAAGCGTGGTTTTACCGGTACCCGATAAGCCGAAGAATAATGTGGTATCACCATCGTGGCCGACGTTGGCCGAACAATGCATGGGTAACACACCTTTAGCGGGTAATAAGAAGTTTTGCACCGAGAACATCGACTTCTTCATTTCACCTGCATATTTCAACCCTACAAGCAGTACTTTTCTCTCGGCAAAGTTCAGAATAACAGCGGCTTCAGAGTTTGTACCATCACGTTCAGGTTCGCAGACAAAACCTGGCGCATTGATGATTTGCCAGGTGTCTTTACTACCACGATTAAAGGTTTCTGGAGCGATAAATAAATTACGAGCAAACAGTTGATGCCACGCGAACTCAGTGGTTACACGTACAGGAATGTAATGTTCATCATCAGCGCCAACTTCGAGTTCTGACGTAAACAGTTCTTTGTCTGCAAGGTAGGCTTCTACCCGGCCCCATAACGCATCAAATTTGCCAGCATCAAACGGACGGTTTACTTTGCCCCATTCAATATCGGCTTCAGTGTTTGCCTCTTTGACGATAAATCGGTCATTAGGTGAACGACCCGTTCTTTCCCCTGTCTTGGCCACTAAGGCACCATTTGCGGTCAGCTGACCTTCTCCACGAAGAAGCGCGATTTCTACTAACTGTGCTGTCGTAGGGTTGAGGTGAACGCGGTTAGATACATCCGCCATAGTGTTGATCTCCATGTCTTTTAGGTCGTGTTTCGCAGTGAAAAGCTATTGGGGGTTAGGTATTCAAACTTAGCTTGTTATTATTTTTGCGCGATGGCTATAAGCTAATGTGGGGATTGTAACGCAAGTTAACGCAGCGGTAACGAACAGTTTGGTAATTTTTTTGAAAGTTTTTGGCGTTTGATGTTTTCTTTAGACGGTTAAGGCATAAAAAAAGCGCATTGCGCGCTTTTTCTGTAAGTGGTTACGTTGTGGGTAACGACATTGATTACTGCTGTGACTGGCTGCTATGACTACCAGAATATAACGCTGCAATATCTATCGCATCAAAAGAGTACTTTGCTGTGCAATACTCACAATCCATCTCGATTTTCCCTTCCTCAGCTAGAATCTCTTCAACTTCAGTTTGGGGTAACGTTTTGATTGCTGCAGCACTGCGATCACGAGAACAGCTACATTTAAACGTAACATCAACAGGATCAAATAAGCGTACTTCTTCTTGATGATACAAGCGATGTAATACCTGTTCAGCATCAAGCGTGAATAACTCTTCTGCTTTAATGGTCGAGGTCAATGCTGAGAGATGTTCAAAGTCGTCAGTATTACCCGATTTTGCTGGTAATACTTGCAACAACATTCCTGCCGCTTGTTTGCCGTTAGCAAATAACTGTATTTGGGTAGGTAGCTGCTCTGATTGATTAAAATACTCTTCTAAGCAAGCTGCTAGATTGACATGGTCTAATGATACAATACCTTGATAACGCTCACCTTCATCAGGCGTTAACGTAATGACCATGTAACCTTTACCGAACATTTGTTGCAAGCTTGCATCGGCAGCAATATCACCGTTCCAACGTGCTACACCGCGTAATACTTGCTTATTGTTACCATTAATTACCGCTAAAGAAACCGGGCCATCGCCTTGTAACTGCACGCTAATGTCACCGCTAAACTTGATAGTTGCCGTGAGTAATGATGTTGCGGCCATTAACTCGCCGATTAGGGCTTGTAAGGCAACCGGATAGATATGTGCAGAAAGCACTTCTTGGTAACTGCTTTCTAATTGGACTATCTCGCCTCGCACATCGGCATTATCAAAAATGTAGCGATGTAAAATATCGTTGTTCATTTGCATTCTCTTACTTTTTGGGCGCCTAGTAATCTTTTAAGCGCATAATCTGTCGTCGTTGTTTTTTATCCGGTTTATGGTCTGGTGCCGGATTGTTCAAAATATTTAGCCGTCGGGCTTCAGCGTTTATAATCCGTTTGCTAATACTCTCTGGTGTTTCTTCGTATAGGGTTTGCGCTACATTAGCACTTTGTCTATGGCCAGATAATTGAAGGACAATAATCTCTTTATCATCATTACCTTGGCGAAGGCGGATTTTTGCACCCGCTTCAGCATTCTTACTGGATTTAGTCCGTTGACCGTTGTAATGTACTTTACCGCCATTGATCATGTCTTTTGCGATAGCGCGAGTTTTATAAAAACGTGCCGCCCATAACCATTTGTCGAGCCGAATAAAGCTTTTGTCGGGCTGATTTTGAGTCACATGACCTCCAAAACAGGGATGATTTCACAGACTGAGTAACCTAACTGCCATACAATGTGTGTATTATCGTAATAGAGGGCAATATTATGGCTCTTTTTATGGGCGCAAAGTTAGCATATTTGATGGAGATTCGCCAATCGATATGCTCTGGGGTTGTTGCTTTATCCTGTGTGGGTTAGCATGACGGCTACACATATATTTTCGCATTTTATTAACAATTAGAACAGAGACCTGTACCAAGTCGTATAGAGGGTCCAATAACATATGGATTTATTAGATAAACTGATCACCAACGCTGCAAAAATACCACATAAGCTATTGAGTATGATTGTATTTTGGCTTGGACTGGTCATCGTGTTGCTACTCGCTGCACAGATTACATGGAAGTTGATGCCAGTATCGTCGCAATCTGCGGTGTGGCAACCATCCCCCATCTCAGCAGGCACTGCAAAGCGTATTGAGCTTGCCGGTGTACGTAACCTATTGCTTTTTGGTCGCTTAGACAACAATAGCAATAAACCCAAAGCTGAAGTCGTAGAGCAAATCACCGATGCGCCTAAAACAAACTTGTCTATTCAATTGACCGGAGTTGTGGCATCCACCGAGGAAGCTCAAGGTTTAGCGGTTATTGAATCAAGTGGGCAACAAGAAACTTATGGTTTAGGCGATAAAATCAAAGGGACTTCTGCTTCTTTAAAAGAGGTTTATGCTGACCGGATTATTATCAGTAATGGTGGTCGTTACGAAACCTTAATGCTTGATGGTCTTCAATACACCACACAAGGTGCAGCAAACTCACAGCTACAACAAGCCAAGGTCGATCAACAGGTAACCCGAGTTGATCGTCGTGATAATCAACGTTTTTCTGAAGATTTGTCTAATTCTCGTGATGAGTTGTTAGCAGACCCAAGTAAAATTACAGACTTTTTAGCTATTTCACCGGTACGTAATGGCGATGAATTAGCGGGTTACCGTTTAAATCCTGGTAAAGATGTCGCGTTGTTTAAGCAAGCGGGTTTTCAGGCTAATGATTTAGCAAAATCAATAAATGGATTTGATCTGACCGATATGGGTCAGGCATTAGAAGTGATGGCACAACTGCCTGAGCTCACCGAAATGGCTGTCATGGTTGAGCGTGAAGGGCAGTTGGTCGAAATCATGTTTAGTTTGCCAGAATAATTTGGCGTTAGAGGATTGAGTAGAATGAATAATAAAGGGATCCGACATAACATTATTGCTGGAATGCTTATGGGCGCTGCAATGATAGCGGCACCGAGTGCTTGGTCGGAACAATATGCCGCCAATTTTAAAGGCACTGACATTCAAGAATTTATTAATATTGTCGGTAAAAACCTCAATAAAACCATTATTGTAGATCCAACAGTACGTGGCAAAATTAATGTCCGTAGTTACGATTTACTCAATGATGATCAATATTACCAATTCTTCCTTAACGTACTTCAAGTGTATGGTTATGCAGTGGTTGAAATGGAAAACCACGTCATTAAAGTCATTAAAGACAAAGACGCCAAAATGGCTTCTATTCGTGTCGCCGATGACAAAGCACCTGGTGTTGGTGACGAAATGGTCACCCGAATTGTTCCATTATACAATTCTGAAGCGAAACAACTTGCTCCATTACTTCGCCAGTTAAATGATAATGCTGGTGGCGGTAACGTTGTTAACTATGACCAATCAAACGTGTTAATGATTTCTGGTCGTGCAGCGGTAGTGAACAAATTGGTAGAGATTGTCCGCCGAGTTGATAAGCAAGGCGACACCGACGTACAAGTCGTGGCCTTAGATTATGCCTCTGCAGGAGAAATTGTTCGCATAGTCGATACCTTATATCGCTCAAGTGCTAACCAATCACAGCTGCCTGGCCAAGCGCCTAAAGTGGTGGCTGATGAACGCATGAATGCGGTTATTGTCAGTGGCGATGAAAAAAGCCGTCAACGTGTAATCGAACTCATTAAACGCCTCGATGCTGAACAGGCTAGTACGGGTAACACCAAGGTACGTTATTTACGTTACGCCAAAGCTGAAGACTTGGTTGAAGTATTAACCGGATTTGCACAAAACTTACAAGATAATAAAGAGGGTGCCAGTACTCAGCAAGGCAACTCAAGTAAGCGTCGTAGTGATATCAATATTATGGCCCACAGCGACACTAACTCACTGGTCATTAGTGCTGAACCAGATCAACTGCGTACCATTGAAAGCGTCATTAATCAGCTTGATATTCGCCGCGCACAAGTGCTCGTTGAAGCCATTATTGTTGAAATCGCTGAAGGCGATAACGTCGGTTTCGGAGTGCAATGGGGCAGCGAAGCGGGTGGCTTAACGCAGTTTAACAACATTGGCCCAACCATTGGTGAAGTCGGTGCCGGTGTGTGGTCTGCACGCGAAACTGATGGCACTACAGTAACAGTAGGCAATTCAGATGGCGGCTCTACTACCACCACCAATCCAACCTCTGATGGGGATTACACTTTAATCGCGCAAGCATTAGGTAAAGTGAATGGTATGGCGTGGGGCGTGACCACAGGTAACTTTGCGGCGTTAATCCAAGCTGTGTCGAGTGATACAAATTCAAACGTACTAGCAACACCGTCTATTACCACACTAGATAACCAAGAAGCGTCGTTTATTGTTGGTGATGAAGTGCCGATTATTACCGGTTCAACTTCAAGCTCTAACAATGATAATCCATTCCAAACGGTAGAACGTAAGGAAGTCGGAGTTAAGCTAAAAGTGGTACCGCAAATTAACGAAGGTTCGTCAGTTAAATTAACTATCGAACAAGAAGTGTCGGGTGTTAATGGTAACACTGGTGTCGACATCAGTTTCTCTACTCGTCGTTTAACGACCACGGTTATGGCAGATTCTGGCCAAATTGTAGTGCTGGGTGGATTAATTAACGAAGAAGTACAAGAAAGTATTCAAAAAGTCCCAATTCTTGGCGATATTCCTTTTATAGGTCATTTATTCAAGTCTTCTTCTAGTAAGAAAACGAAAAAGAATTTAATGATTTTTATTAAGCCCACCATTATTCGTGACGGTATGACAATGGAAGGGATTGCCGGTCGTAAATATAATTATTTCAGAGCATTACAGCTGGAACAACAAGCTCGTGGTATTAATTTAATGCCAAATACTCAAGTCCCGGTTCTTGAAGAATGGGATCAAGAGGCTTACTTGCCAGATGACGTGAATGACATGCTTGATCGCTATAAAAGCGGCAAAGGGCTGAGCACCGATATACGTGATTCAGACCCAGCCTTGCGCACTATCGATGAAAACATGCAAAAGGACAAGGCTCAAAACAATGACTGATAGCGTGATGACAGAACCATTAGCCCAAGTATCTAGTGAAGTTGCCATGGAAGTTGTTGAAGGTGATGAGGTTTTTCATTCGACGAGTAAAGAGCGCTTGCCGTTTGCCTTCTCGCACCGCTTTCAATTGGTGTTAGCGAAAGAAAACGAGCAGCTTTGTCTCTTCTACACTGATAACACACCGCTTAGTGCCATGTTAGAAGTACGACGCTACTCGGGTGTTGAGTTACCGTTAATTAAGCTAGAAGTGGCAAAGTTTGAAGCTAAACTGACGCAAGCATATCAAGCTAATTCTTCAGAAGCCCAACAGCTTATGGAAGATATTGGTAACGAAATGGACTTGTTTACCCTAGCTGAAGAACTGCCACAAACGGAAGACTTGCTTGAAGGCGATGATGACGCGCCGATTATTAAGTTAATTAATGCGCTGTTATCGGAAGCGATTAAAGAAGAAGCCTCAGATATTCACGTCGAAACCTACGAGAAACAATTAATTGTTCGTTTCCGTATTGATGGCGTGTTGAAAGAAGTATTAAAGCCAAATCGTAAATTATCGTCTTTATTGGTGTCGCGTATTAAAGTGATGGCACGTTTGGACATCGCCGAAAAACGCCTACCACAAGATGGGCGTATTTCGTTACGTATTGCGGGTCGTGCTGTCGATGTGCGGGTATCAACTATGCCATCAAGTCATGGTGAGCGTGTGGTAATGCGTTTATTAGATAAAAATACCGGCAACTTAGACTTACAACAACTGGGTATGACACCTGGCATTCGTGAAAAATTCGATGAATTAATTCGTAAGCCACACGGCATTATTCTTGTAACAGGGCCGACAGGTTCTGGTAAAAGTACTACCTTGTATGCCGGGTTAACGGAAATCAATTCTAAAGATACCAATATTTTAACCGTTGAAGATCCTATTGAATATGAGTTAGAAGGCGTTGGTCAAACTCAGGTAAACACTAAGGTCGACATGACTTTTGCCCGTGGATTACGCGCAATTTTACGTCAAGATCCCGATGTGGTGATGATTGGTGAAATTCGTGATTTGGAAACGGCGCAAATTGCAGTGCAAGCATCATTAACCGGTCACTTAGTGATTTCAACCTTACATACCAATACCGCATCAGGGGCAATAACCCGCTTGCAAGACATGGGCGTAGAACCCTTTTTAGTGTCATCAAGTTTGCTTGGCGTGCTTGCTCAACGCTTAATTCGGACATTATGCCCACAGTGTAAAGAAGCACATGAGCCTGATGAGCGTGAACGCGAGTTGCTGGGTATTACCGCAAACGACACACGTATTATTTATCGCGCTAAAGGTTGTAAGGCCTGTGGTCAAAATGGTTATCGTGGTCGAACAGGTATTCATGAGTTACTTACCGTTGATGACAATGTCCGTGAGTTAATTCATGGAGGCAGGGGCGAATTAGCCATTGAAAAATATGTACGTAAATCGATTCCAAGTATTCGTCATGACGGCATGAGTAAAGTACTCACAGGTGTGACAACGCTAGAAGAAGTATTGCGCGTTACGCGCGAGGAGTAATCAATGGCGGCGTTTGAATACAAAGCCCTTGATAGTAAAGGCAAGCAACAAAAAGGTGTGATAGAAGCTGATACTGCGCGTCATGCAAGAAGCCAGCTGCGTGAGCAGCGCCTTATGCCGCTAGAACTTCAGCCTGTCAGTGAGAAAGAAGCCCGTTCACAGCGTGGCGGTTTTAATTTAGCCTCCCTATTTAAAAAGCGTATTTCTGTTGCCGAATTGGCATTGATCACGCGCCAAATAGCGACATTAGTGGCCGCAGGCTTACCCATTGAAGAAGCGTTAAAAGCGGTGGGGCAACAGTCTGAGAAAGATCGCTTAGGTAGCATGATTATGGCGGTGCGTTCTCGGGTGGTTGAAGGTTACAGCTTAGCTGACTCAATGGCCGAATTTCCGCATGTGTTTGATGACTTATACCGCGCAATGGTAGCCTCGGGTGAGAAATCAGGCCATTTAGAAGTGGTACTTAATCGACTTGCCGATTATACCGAGCGTCGTCAGCAACTCAAATCCAAGCTTACTCAAGCAATGATTTACCCTATTGTATTAACCGTGGTCGCTATTGGTGTTATTGCGGTGTTATTGGCAGCTGTGGTGCCAAAGGTTGTTGGGCAGTTTGAACACATGGGCCAAGAATTACCCGGTACAACTCAGTTCTTGATTCTCGCCTCTGATTTTGTACAACATTGGGGGGTTGTGGTCGTACTGCTTATCTTTGCTGCTATGGTGATGTTTCAGCGACTGCTGACTAATCCGATTATGCGGATGAAATATGACACAGCCCTTTTGAAAATGCCCGTTATTGGCAAAGTAAGTAAAGGGCTGAATACCGCCCGATTTGCGCGAACATTAAGTATTTTGTCAGCCAGCTCGGTACCATTACTTGATGGGATGCGTATTGCCAGCGAAGTTTTGCAAAATGTTAAGGTGCGTGCTGCTGTTGATGAGGCTACGGCGCGAGTCCGTGAGGGAACTAGTTTAGGCACGGCGTTGACTAATACTAAGCTATTCCCGGCAATGATGTTGTATATGATTGCATCGGGTGAAAAAAGTGGCCAGCTAGAAAACATGCTGGAACGCGCAGCAGACAACCAAGACCGAGAGTTTGAGTCGAACGTAAATATTGCATTAGGAGTATTTGAACCAATGCTAGTCGTGAGTATGGCATCGGTTGTATTATTTATTGTAATGGCCATTTTACAGCCTATTTTAGAGTTAAATAACTTGATCAGCGGTTAGGTTTGAAGTTATGGATTTTTGTAGGGTAAGCGTAAACCAAGATTTATAGCTGATTTTACGCATGAATATATAGACAATTTTTAGAGGAAGTAATTAATGCAACATAATAATAAACAACGTGGTTTCACCTTACTCGAAGTAATGGTGGTGATTGTTATTTTAGGTATTTTAGCGTCAATGGTTGTGCCAAATTTGATGGGTAACAAGGACAAAGCCGATCAACAAAAAGCGGTATCAGATATTGTGGCGTTAGAAAATGCATTGGATATGTATAAGTTAGATAACAGTATTTATCCAACCACAGAACAAGGTCTTGATGCGTTGGTGCAAAAGCCTAACTCGTCACCAGAGCCGCGTAATTTCCGTGAAGGTGGGTATGTTAAGCGTTTACCACAAGATCCATGGCGCAGTGACTATTTACTATTAAGCCCTGGTGAAAATGGCAAAATTGACATCTTCAGTGCAGGACCAGATGGACAACCAGGTTCTGAAGACGATATCGGAAGCTGGAATTTACAAGATTTCCAATAAGATGATTCATCATCGTCAAGCCGGTTTCACTTTATTAGAGGTGTTAATTGTGGCATTGCTAATGGGTTTGGTTGCCTCTGCGGTAACCATGTCTATTAGTGTTGCTGGGCCGGAACAAATGCTCAAAAAACAGGCGCAACGTTTTATGACTGCCACTGAGATGGTGCTTGATGAAAGCGTCTTAAGCGGTCAGTTTATTGGCATTGTGATTGACGAAGATCAATATCAGTTTGTGTTTTATAAAGAAGGCAAATGGATGCCAGTTGATCAAGACCGGCTATTATCGGCCAAAAAAATGGATGCAGGTATTACTTTAGATATTGTGATCGATGGCATGCCATTAGTTCAAGAAGACGAGCAAAATGAATCTTGGTTTGATGAACCTTTTATCGACGAAGAGAGCGAAGAAGAAAAAAAGAAACATCCTGAACCGCAAATTTTATTGTTTCCCAGCGGAGAGATGACTCCCTTTGAACTGGGTTTTAATACGATCAATGATGACCGTCAGCCAGTCAATGTGCTGGTTGTGGGTGACGCGTTAGGCCGTTTAAC
The DNA here is from genome assembly GCF_040310085.1 of Shewanella sp. S1-58-MNA-CIBAN-0166. Classification (NCBI taxonomy): domain Bacteria; kingdom Pseudomonadati; phylum Pseudomonadota; class Gammaproteobacteria; order Alteromonadales; family Shewanellaceae; genus Shewanella; species Shewanella sp. S1-58-MNA-CIBAN-0166. The sequence goes on from NZ_JBEOPN010000022.1 coordinate 78,522, forward strand.
ATTAGGGCGTGTAGATGAATAAACTCACATCACATCGACGCCCTCAATACGGGAAAGTTAACCGCTCAGGTATTAACAACTTAGGTATTAGTCGCTCATGTGTTAGTCACTCTGGCGTTAAAAGCTTACGCGGTAAAAATTGTGGTATGACCTTACTTGAGGTTATCGTTGCTCTAGCTGTGTTTTCCATTGCAGCAGTATCGGTTACCAAAAGTTTGGGTGAACAAATGGCGAACATGCCCATTTTAGAAGAACGAACGTTAGCCCAATGGGTAGCCAGTAATCAAATGGTCGACGTGCGATTACCTGGTACCTTTCCTGATATAGGCCAAAAAACGGGTCAGTCAGAACTTGCTGGCCGTGAATGGTATTGGCGCCAAGAAGTGATTAAAACCACCGATGATAAATTTAGAATGATCCGTATTAGCGTCAGTGACGACGACAAATTTAAACGCGTAGTGGCTCAGGTAAGCAGTTATGTCCATAACAAAGCCTAGGTATTTCAGCGGCTTTACCTTACTCGAAATGCTTATCGCGATTGCGATTTTTGCCATGTTGGGTATCGCGGCAAACTCAGTATTGTCGACGGTAATGAAAAATGATGAAGTGACCAAAGAGTTTGCTACTCGGCTTAAGTCATTACAGCAAGGTTTTGGTGCGTTAGAACGTGATTTGGGCCAAATGGTAGCGCGTAGCCCTAGATTATTTGAAGGTGATCGTGGCAGCCGTTTTTTTCAGGCTGGCGATAATATCCTCGACTCTGAAACCGAAGCTCTGGTATTTTACCGTTTGGGCTGGTTAAACCCCGATGGCATGTTACCTAGAGGCAGCCTGCAATCGGTTGCCTATGTGGTTCAAAATGGCCGTCTTGAGCGTTGGTATTATCCTTATCCTGAACCTGTATCAGGTGCTGAGCCATTAAAAAGCATGGTTATTGACCATGTGCTGTCAATTGAGTATTCGTTTTATATGGATGATAAATGGCAGAAGCAAGTTGATGGAACCGTGATGCCAAAAGGGATTGCGATGGAAATAGAATTAGAAGGTTTGGGTAAAATTCAGCGTCGTTTTTTACTGCCTAAAGGTGCACCAGCAACTAAGTCTGACAAAGACAGTGGCAACAACCGTAACGGTTCAAATAGTAAAGATGAAAATGAAACCGATGATGGGAAATCCTCATAATGGGCGGCCAAAAGCAACGCGGGGTTGCATTAATAGTAGTGATGCTAATTGTTGCTATGGTGGTGATTATTGCCACCAACATTAGTAGTCGCAATCAGCTTTCAATGCGTCGAACGCTTAATTTAGCCCAATACGACCAGGCTTATTGGTATGCCCTTTCTGCTGAAGAGCTGGCGATGAAAGTGCTCAAGCAAGATTTTGAAGATTCAGAAGGAACCGTACATTTACAACAGTATTGGGCCTTGGCCAATGTGGCTTTTCCAGCTGAATACGGTGAAATTGTCGGTGAAATACAAGATATGCGATCATGCTTTAATGTTAATGCCGTCGGTCAAGCATCGAATGAAATTGAAAATGGTCAGCCCAAAATGACCGTAGCAGCTATACAGTTTCAATCGCTGTTGATCAGTTTAGGCGTTGATGATTTTGGCGCCGAGCAATTAACGTCAACCCTTAAAGATTATATCGACGAAGATACGTTATCGGGCCCATATGGTGCTGAAGATGCCGAATATGAATCGCGTAATGTGCCATATCGTGCGGCCAATACCTTGATGCAGCATCGCAGTGAGTTACGTGCAGTGTTAGGGTTCAACCAAGATGTTTACCTGAATCTTTTACCTTATGTATGTGCAATACCTGGTGAAGACAGTCAGCTATTAAATGTAAATACCATTAAGGTTGAGCAAGCAGCTTTACTGACAGCAATGTTAGAAAATAAAATATCAGTCGGCGAAGCTGAAAATGTTATTAACAATCGTCCAGCGGATGGATATGAAAAAATTGAAGAGTTTTGGGAAGGTTCATCACTCAGTGGTATAAAGATTGAAGCAAATGTAAAGTCGAGTTTTGTGGTTGATAGTCAGTACTTTTTATTGAAGGCTGGTGCCAAAGTCGATACTGCAATATTTCGAATGGATAGTGTCCTGAAGCGTAATGGTAAAGATTTAGATGTGCTCACCCGTCAGTATGGTGGTCAACAATAATAACAAATTCATTGCGTAACAATGCGTATTGAGATCGGTGGAGAATAAACAGTGTCTGAACGGCTATTTATCCGGTTAGGAAAATCATCAGAACACCCATGTTCGTGGCTAGTATGGTCAGAACAAGAGCAAGAGATCATCGCTTCTGGTGAATTATCTGATGCCGCCAGTCTCAGCACTTTAGCTGAGCGTGCCGGTAATCGTCCTGTTGATGTACTTGTGCCTGCGGCCAACATGACATTGACACAAATTATGTTGCCCGAAAAAGGTCAACGCCAAGCATTAAAGGCGTTGCCATACATGTTAGAGGAATCATTAGCGACGAATGTAGACAATATGCATTTTGTTGTTGGGCCTCGTGAAGGTGAGCAGCTTAATGTGGCTGCGGTGGCGCATGAGCAAATGCAAATATGGCTTGAATGGCTCCATCATGCAGGCTTAAAAGTAAAACGTATCGTGCCAGATTGTTTAGCGTTGCCGTTAGAGCAATGTCGCTGGGCGGCAATGAGTGTTGGTAGTGAGTATTTAATCCGAACGTCTGAAGGTGGAGGCGTTAGCGTGCCTAAAGCATGGTCTGCATTTGCACTTCCACACCTATTAACATCTGCAAAACCTAATGATAATGAGTCAATTAGTGTAGCAAGCTACAGTGACGATATTGTATTTGAAGGCGTGGAAATTAATAACAAGCCACTCGATTTACCGATGATGGTATTAGCAAAAGGCATTTTGAACGCCCCAATCAATTTGCTAAGTGGCATTTATAAACCTAAGCATGAATACAGTAAGCAGTTACTCACCTGGAAAAATACTGCGATTGTAGTGATGATTGCGATTGTTTTAGCCTTAGCGAATAAAGGCATCGCCATTCATCAACTGAATAACCAGACCGCAGAGCTGCAAGCTCAAAGCGAAATGATTTTTAAACAAGCTGTACCGGGTGTAAACCGTATTGTTAATATGCGCTCACAAATGGGCAGTGAATTACGCAGTATGCAAGGCCAAGGTGGCGGTGCAGTATTTTTTGAAATGCTAGATGGTTTAAAGCCAGCGTTTAGTAAGGTGCCAGAACTTAAACCGAACACTTTGCGTTACGAAGCCAATCGTAATGAGCTACGAATGCAAGTGACAGCAAAAACGTACGGCCAAATAGATACATTTAAAGAGCTTGTTAGCAAAGACTATCTTCTCGAAGGTGGTGCCATGAACAGTAGCGAAGAAAGCGTTACCAGTACGCTGACGTTAAGGAATAAATAACATGGAAAACATGCGTAGTTGGTGGCAAGGTTTAGCCATTAGAGAACAACAACTTGTTGGTTTTTGTGCTGCAGTATTGGCGATAGGCATCATTTATTGGGGCATTTGGACACCGATATCGAATGCTCAAGAAACTGCCCAACGTGATAACAGCGCAGCGCAGCAAACGTTAAATTATGTTAAACAAACCGCCAATAAAATAGCGGGTCTGAAACAAGCGGGTGCGCAAGCTAAAGTTCGTGGCAGTTTAAGTTCTTTGGTAAATCAAACAGCTGGACAATATAAGTTAGAGATCACTCGCATGCAGCCGCAAGACGATAAAATTCAGCTATGGATGGATGACGTGCCATTTGATGCGTTACTGGGTTACTTGCATGACTTAGTAGAGCAAAAGGGCTTAACGTTAGACAGCGTAGATCTAACCGAATCAGACGTTGCTGGCTTTGTAAAAGTAAGACGTATTCAGCTTTCTCAGTAAGGATTTTTTGTGAGCTTATTTTCAAAAATAGTCATTGGCGTCATTATTTACCTCGCGTTTTTATTGGTTTATTTACCGGCGAACTGGTTAGTCAGTATCGCTCCGTTACCTAATAATGTGGTTATCACAGGTGCTGAAGGTACACTTTGGCAAGGAAAGGCGGCGTTAATTACCATTGATCAACGCCAAATAGAACACGTTAGTTGGCAGTTAAGTCCATGGGGATTACTGCTTGGTAAAGCCGATATCGATTTTAATATCGGTAATCGAGCTACGGCTGTTAGTGGTAAAGGTAGTGTGAGTTGGTCGTTATCTGGGCTGACTGCCAAAAATATTCGCCTTGATTTACCTGATAGTTTTTTACTAGCGGGCGCCCGTTTACCTTTTAAAACCCAAATTGATGGCGATGTGAGCTTAATGGTTGCAGTGCTAGAGCAAGGTAAACCATGGTGTACACAATTAAACGGTAAATTATTTTTAAATAATACTAACGTTAAAAATCAATATGGCGTGTACCCTTTAGGTAACATTTCATTGGGGCTCAGTTGCCTTGATGGGCAATTACAAATTGCCACTGATGAAACCCAAAACGTATTAGGTTTAACGGGAACTGTTATTTTAGGCGAGTCAAACTTGGTTAAAGTGAGTGCTAAAATTAAACCTACCGATGCCCAACCTAAAGATTTACGTGATTCGTTATCCTTTTTAGGTCGACAAGACAGCCAAGGGTATTACCCTATTAACTATCAAGGCGTTGTGCCTGGCTTGTAAAATCGGTTGATATTTGAATAACTAATGCCTTGATATCACTATCAAGGCATTTTCATATCGGCAATAATTTATCGAATAACCTTATCAACTACCTTATTAACTATGTTCAGACATCAGCCGCTATTTAACGATCAATCACTACTTGAATCGTTTATATAGTGATATTGCTTATACCGATTGAAGTGCCAATGATAGCGGTTGGTAATCTGTAATCGCTGGGAAGTCGGTAAATTCAATATGAGGCTTTTGGCTATCGGGGTTTTTAATCCCGAGTTGATAACCTATGCCAGCCTTTTTCGATGCCGCTAATATCACTTCGCTGTCATCAATAAATAAACACCGTGACGGATCTAAGTTGAACTTAGTCAGTGCATACTGCCAAAATTGCGGATGTTCTTTGGGATAACCGCTTTCATGGCTCGATAACATTTCATCTAAACCATGGCCTAAATTGGTATGAGTTAACTTAAGCGCTAAGCTTTGTGGGTGAGCATTAGTAAACAAAATGCGTTGTTTACTTGCCCCTGCTAATGCCTGTAAAAAAGGCATGCTGTCTTGGCGAAGTTTAATTCTATCAGCCGATGCATGGTGTAATGCCAAAATATCGAGTTGTAAATAGCGTTGCCAGTAATCAAGACAATACCAATCTAAGGTGCCAACGACATCATAGTAAGCTTGTTTAACGAGTGTATTGGCTTCATCCAAACTTATTTGACGCAGCATGCTTAATTGTTGTGGTACAAGATGTAACCAAAAGTGGTTGTCAAAATGCAGATCAAGCAAGGTACCATCCATGTCGAGCAGCACTGTGTCTATTTTATACCAAGGAAACATGTAAATTCCGGTTGTAGAATATACCCATAATAGTAAGATTGTACCCTGTATATATTAATTCGTCACACGAGGCTTCAATGACACAGCGGCATAAAAAGCCGGAAATCCTGCATACCGAAATTGTTGCCAAAAGCAGACTGTTTCAAATCGAGCAGGTACACCTTAAGTTTTCTAATGGCGTAGAGCGTCAATATGAAAGAATGAAGGGCGGTAGCAGAGGGGCGGTGATGATAGTGCCTATTCATCAAGGTAATTTATTATTAGCGAGTGAATACGCCGCCGGCACTGATAATTATGAACTCGGTTTTCCGAAAGGGTTGATAGATCCAGGCGAAACGGCAGTTGAAGCCGCTAATCGAGAGCTCCAAGAAGAAATTGGTTTTGGCAGTTATCAATTGACCTATCTAAAAGAGCTATCGCTTGCGCCAGGCTACTTTTCCAGCAAAATGCATATTTTTGTTGCTGAAAAACTGTACCCTAGCCGTTTAGAAGGGGATGAGCCTGAACCAATAGACGTGATCCCTTGGCCATTATCTGATTGGCAGTTATTACTCGAGAATGTTGATTTTTCAGAATCTCGTAGTGTTAGTGCACTTTTTTTAACTCAGCAATATCTCAATACACCAACAGATAATCTTACACGTGAAGTCAACGCCGTAAAATAGGTTATTCACAAGTAGTATTGAGTTAGTCATTGAACAGCAACATCGAATAGGCAATAGCCTTATTTATTGATGTCCTTGTGAGGTCATCCTTATCGAATCCAGCAATTGGAGTAATAATGAAGCCAGAAGATGTAATTGAGCAAGTTATAGACATCGCAACGGAAGCTGGGCAAAAAATTCGTGATATTTACCTTAAAGGTAACTTCAAACGCGAAATTAAGTCCGACAATACCCCTGTCACGTCTGCCGATTTAGCCGCGCACGATATTATTTGCCGTCAGTTAGCTGAACTCACGCCCGACATTCCTATTTTAAGTGAGGAAGCTGCAGATATTCCACTAAGTGTGCGTGAAACATGGAAACGCTATTGGCTAGTCGATCCATTAGATGGCACGGGTGAGTTTATTGCGGGTAGTGGTGATTTTTCAGTGATTATTGCTTTAGTTGAACATAACCGTCCTATCATGGGAGTGGTTTATGTGCCGATGACTAAGGTGTGTTATTACGCAATAGCCGGGCTAGGTGCTTATAAGCGTGATGGTAAGAACGAGATACGTATCACCAGTAAACAATTAACCGGTGATGAACCAGAGCATTTACGTTTAGCCGTTAGTCGTCGTCAAGATCCGCAATCGGTTTTAAAGTTACTCAATAAACCCAATCATTGTGAGTTAGTGGTGATGGGTGGTGCAGCATTAAAAAGTTGTTTGGTGGCCGAAGGACGTGCTGATTGCTATGTCCGTTTAGGACCCACTGGTGAATGGGATACTGGTGCTGCGCAGATTATTATTGAAGAAGCAGGTGGTGCACTGATTGATATTAATTTACAGCCTATGACCTACAATGAGCGTGAAACACTCGAAAACCCAAATTTTATTGTGGTAGGTAGTGCTAACCTCCCGTGGGATATATTGTTAACTAATTAATTTGTTTATATTTTAATGGACATAAATTAATATTTTGGATGTGTTGCTTTTTCGAACAGAGATTAATTTATTAATCATATGATGGCAACGACATGAGTAACGATATGGCAACAGTAGCCACTAGAAACCATCAACACTATATCGTGCATCGTGGTTAAATAACGATGGCAGTGTGCAGTTTTATCCGTTAATAACAGTGAGTCTTGAACTACTGTGACCAAATTTATGTTGATTTCAATACTGAATTTGGTGAGATACACATAAAAATGCCCTCATCATGAGGGCATTTTTGCTTAAATAACTTATGACTTATGACTATCTAACCATTGATGTATCGCTTTTCTGTCGCCTTGAAAGATAACTCTGTCCTGTTTCTTTTCAAGTTGATACAGATACATCGGGTCATAATAAATATCGAGTAACAGATTTATCCAGTCTAAATGCTTACTGGTATCATTTTGGCTTTGTTGTACGTTAAGCGCATTATCAACCAAGTCCTGCAATTCTTGATGTTGCTTACCGCCTAAGCGTTTACGAATGCCCAATAAACTTTGAGTCAAATATGCTTTAAATGCATCGAAACCCGCTTGCTCACCTAATCCAGATACATAATCAGCCAGTTTTTGCTCAACATAGTCATTTAATAAACGCGGTAAACGCGCGTCTAATGGCTCGTCGAGTACGATAATATCAGCTTGTTGCATGGCGCTGTAAAAATGCTTTGGCAGGGCTGAACGACCAATTAGCATACTTTCATCTTCTAACAGCAAATGGTTATGTTGCTGTTGTTGATGCTGCAGTAATGCCACGGCTAAATTATTTTCGAAGTTGATTTGACTGGGTTGCGGATCGATATTTTTGCCAAAGCTCGACCCTTTATGGTTGGCAAGGCCTTCAAGGTCGACTGATTCATTCCGCTGATGGATAACTTCCGTTTTACCACTACCTGTTATGCCACTTAAAATCAGCACTTTAGATTGGCTTGGCGCTTGCTCGATAGTATTAATTAAAAAACTACGTATGGCTTTGTAACCCCCTTCAATATAAGGGATGTCCATGCCTGATTCTTTAATCCATTGCTGTGATAGCTTTGAGCGCAAACCGCCACGAAAACAATATAAATAGCTGTCAGGATGTTGTGACAATTGAGCAAGCCAAGCATCTATACGTTGCTGTTTAATTTTACCTTTCACCAGCTCATGACCTAATGCTATAGCAGCCTCTTGGCCACGCCTTTTATAGCATGTGCCCACTTTTTCGCGTTCACCATCTTGCATTAATGGTAAATTAATCGAGTGGCCAAAAGCACCTTTAATGAATTCGATAGGCGCTCTTACGTCAATTAATGGACGGTTTTCTAATAGAAGTCTGCCATATTCTGAGCTGGGGATGACCTCGCTCATTAGTTTAATTCCACAAGGATATCGTGTCCGTCAGCGCGTGGCTCATAAGTATTGAGCATACCGATACAAATAGCGTCAATTCCATTGGCTTCTAATAGTGTTTTAAGTTCCTGTTCAGCCTCTGCACTCACGGCAACTAATAGTCCTCCACTGGTTTGTGGATCGCAAATAATCGCTTTCTGGTCATCTGTTAATGGCGGCAAATGTTCGCTATAACTGTCAAAATTGCGATGGGTACCACCTGGAATACAACCTTGAGCGAGGTAATCTCTGACTTTAGGGAGTAAAGGGACTTGGGATAAAACGATATTAGCTTTAAGTTGTGCACCTTGACAGACTTCAATTAAGTGACCCGCTAGTCCAAATCCTGTGACGTCCGTTAATGCATTAACCCCTGTGATTTTAGCGATATCAATACCTATCGTGTTGAGCTGACACATCGCATTTGGGGCAATTTGACTGTCTTCATCACGCAGCTTTTTCTGTTTCTGTGCTGTAGTCAGAATGCCAATACCAATCGGTTTGGTGAGATATAGACGATCATTCGCTTTGGCAGTGTTGTTTTGTTTTACTCGCTCAAGCGGTATTTGGCCTGTAACCGCTAAACCAAAAATAGGTTCAGGTGCATCAATACTGTGACCTCCAGCCAACATAATACCTGCATCGGCACAAGCTTGGCGTCCGCCATCAACCACTTGCTGTGCCACTTCTGGGGGCAATACATTAACCGGCCAGCCTAAAATGGCAATAGCCATAATTGGCGTGCCGCCCATGGCATAAATATCGCTGATGGCATTGGTTGCGGCAATTCTTCCAAAGGTAAATGGATCATCTACAATGGGCATAAAAAAGTCGGTGGTACTGATAATGCCGGTTTGCTCATTGAGTTTATAAACTGCAGCATCGTCACGGGTTTGATTACCGACTAATAAATTGGGGTCAGTAAATACTGGAAGTTGTGACGCAAGAATGGTGCTTAAGACTTTAGGAGAGATCTTACAGCCGCAGCCTGCGCCATGGCTATATTCGGTTAGTTTTATATCGGTATGAGGCATGGTTATGTTTCTGTCGCTGGCTTATTGATGAGCAATTATAATGTTTCTCAAGGATTATTTCTTGGTTATTCGCGGTTTATCAAACCTAGTCGTGTATTTTTAATTAAAAAAATAATTATTATGAACGTTGTTTTTTATTTTGTTTGCTGTTAATTTATCAACTTAATAAGGTGCATATCATTTTTAGGTTGGTATTGTGGCGAGACGAAAAGAGCATACGCATGAACAGATCCGCCATATGGCTATTAGTGCTGTGGTTGAGCATTTACAATGCCATGGTGTCGATAACCTAAGTTTGCGAAAAGTTGCAACCACCATTGGTTACGTGCCAAGCACGTTAATCAATATTTTTGGTAGTTACCAATATTTATTACTCGCGGTATCTGAACAAACATTGTTACAGCTAGCTGCGCAGTTACAGTTAATTAAACCGACCAGGCCAAAACAAACCATTGAGCAAATGGCAATCGTTTATAGTCAGTTTGCTTTAGCTAATCGACGCTGTTTCCGATTGGTATTTGAATTAACAATGACAGATGACCAGCCTTTACCTGCAGCTCACCTCGGGTTGATTAAGTCATTATTTTCTGATGTTGAGTCCCAACTAAGTCAATACTTTCCTTCTGCATGTGAGCAAGAGGTGGAAATGATGAGCCGCGTACTTTGGGGGGGAATACATGGGTTAACGTGTTTGTCATTGGATGGAAAACTATTTGAGACACAATCCTGTTTACAAGACATGTTGACGAGTCATGTAAACAGTTATATTGATGGAATGAGCATAAAAAGGAATTCAAATGCTGCTAACTAAACGATTTTTTCCCTATTTTGCGACCTTATGCCTAGGGGCGCTTAATGACAATTTTTATAAAAATGTGTTGCTCTTACTGGTAACGTACAGCCAATTAAATACATTACCGATTGATGTTAACTTGTTTGTTAATTTGGCCGCTGGCGTATTCATTTTACCTTTTTTCTTGTTTTCTGCTCATGCCGGTATCGTGGCTGACAATATGAATAAGGCAAAATTGATTCGACGGTTAAAGTTGTTAGAGCTGATTATCATGTCAACAGCGGCTATCGCGATTATCAGTCAGAGTTATATGGTGATGTTGCTGCTGTTATTTTTAACCGGCAGCCAGTCTGCATACTTTGGTCCAGTAAAATACTCATTATTACCTCAAGCCCTAAGCGAAGCAGAGTTAGTAAAAGGTAATGCTCTGGTTGAAATGGGCACTTTTTTGTCGATTCTTGTCGGTACCCTAAGCGCCGGTTTGGTGGTGTCTAATGAAAATGGTTTAACGTGGGCGGCAATCATTGTCTGTGTGTTGGCTATTTGTGGTTATCTTGCTAGCCGTGCGATTCCTTCATTGCCTGCCCAAGGTGATTTAAACCCTAGTAAATTTTCGTTATTTTCTGGCACTTGGCGTTGTATTAATAAAGCGCGACAAACCAAGACTATTTGGATGGCCATTCTCGCCATTAGCTGGTTTTGGTTCTTAGGTGCCACCTATTTAACTCAATTCCCTAACTTTGCCAAGCTGCACTTACATGCCGATGCCACCGTCGTGTCATTGTTACTGGCGCTATTTTCTGTCGGTATTGCCGTTGGGTCATACGTGTGTGAGCGTTTTTCGTTTGGGCATGTTGAGTTAGGCTTATTACCATTTGGGGTCTTGGGCTTAAGCGTATTTAGTTTTGACATGATAGCGGCTATTCCGCTAGAGCTTGTTGAGCCAGGTTTTGTGTATAGCTTCGAGTCATTTATCGCTAACGCGCAGCATTATCGTGTGATGATCGATTTGTTTCTTGTCGGCCTAAGTGGCGGGATATTCATTGTGCCTCTGTATGCGTTTATTCAAACTCGTGCAGAAAAACAAGAATGTGCTCAAGCTATTGCGGCGAATAACATCATTAATGCCTTCTTTATGGTGGGCTCTGCAGTATTATCGATAGTCTTACTGGGTGTATTTCAATGGAGTATCCCTGAATTATTTATGCTTGTCGGGGTGCTTAATTTGGTTGTGCTGTTATATGTCTACTCACAAGTGCCAGAGTTTACTCAACGCTTTATCAGTTATTTGCTGAGCCATGTTATGTATCGGGTGAATGTACATGGTAGAGAACATATTCCGGAACAAGGGGCAGGAATTATTGTCAGTAATCATGTGAGTTACGTTGATGCGTTAGTCATTATGGGCGCGTCGACTCGACCTATTCGGTTTGTAATGGATAAGTCGATTAGCGAAATTCCATTATTAAAGTATTTGTTTCGGCACGCTGGTGTTATCCCAATCTGTTCACCTAAAAAGTGTGAGTCGACATATCTAAACGCATTCGAACAGATACACCAAGCATTAGCTAACGATGAGTTAGTGTGTATTTTTCCGGAAGGAAAGTTAACCCCAGACGGTGAAATTGGTGAGTTTAGACCTGGCATTGATAAAATTTTACAACGGGATCCTGTAACAGTAATACCGTTAGCGTTAACAGGGTTGTGGGGATCTTACTTTAGCCATAAAGGCGGGCATGCACTGACCACTTTGCCTAAACGTTTCTGGTCTAAAGTATCGGTGAGTATTGCACCTTCAGTTGACGGAGCTACGACCAATTGCAAAGCGTTACAGCAGCAGGTGACTCAGCAATTTAATTAGCACATGATGTACTAGTGAAGCTGATCAAAACAAAAAAGGTCACGCGTGGGCGTGACCTTTTAAATGATTAAGCATTAGCTTTACTGTGCGTAGGCAGCTGTTAGGCTTTTCCAATTTCGTTGTTGTTCAAGAAACTGATTACGTAATAATTGCACTTGTTGCTTCAGATTGTGATCTGTAAGTTGCTTACGCTTCGCCTCTAACAAACTCTTTTTAGCTTGATAATAGTCAACTAAGTGTTGCTTCATCAGCTCATACTCTGCTTGAAACTTTTCTATAATTTCATCGCAGTTAGGTAAGTGAGCAACCTGATTCTGAGCTTGTAAAAGTTGCATCTGCAAACGTGCACTTTCAATACGTTCTTGTGGCACTTTACGTAAGTCACTCGCTAAACCAAACCAGTTCATCAGTTTGATTAACCATTTGGTTGGATCGTAATCCCACCATTTTATGCCATTGCGATAATCGTTTTCAAAAATATGATGGAAGTTGTGATAGCCCTCACCGTATGTAAGTAACGCTAAAAATGCATTATCTCGGGCTGAGTTTTTATCTGTGTACGGTTGTTTACCCCAAATATGGGCTAATGAGTTAATAAAGAAAGTACAGTGATGCACTACCACTAAGCGTAATAAACCTGCCATAAGTACCATTGATAAAATATCGCCATTTAGCCAGCCTATAAATGCCGGTAAACCAATATTCATTAAGATCACTAAGGCTAAGTAGTGCTTGTGCTGCCACATAACGATACGATCGTTTTGTAAGTCGCGCACGTTGTTGTAGTCACTGTAACGACTCGCTTGATACTCGCGCAGCATCCAACCTATGTGGCTGTACCAAAATCCCATTTGAGCTGAGTACGGGTCTTTATCATTATTATCAACATGTTTGTGATGAATGCGGTGATCACTACACCAATGTAATGCGCTATTCTGTAGCGCCAATGCCCCGCCTAGTGCGTATAAAAAACGAACTGAAGAGTGAGCTTTATAGGCTTTGTGTGACCATAATCTGTGGTAACCCGCAGTAATCGATAGACCACTTGCGTAAGCGAAAACAACAAATGCAATCCATTCAATGCCATCAAAGCCATGGGTAAAACCACGCCAAGGGATTAATACCACGGCGCCGATAAAAGTAATGGCAAATAACAAGGTATTAAGCCAAATGATTGGAGGTTTTTTCATTTAGTAGGGTTCCAATAATAGGTTTAAATAAGTTGAGCGTACAATTGTACGCTAATTTAACTTAGGGAACTAGTCATGGTCAAGCTTAACAGGGCTGTGTTTCTGTTTTAAAAACGGTATTATCTGTGAATTAATATTGACTGAATGGATTAGTAAATGGGTGTTAGAGCACAACAAAAGGAAAAAACCCGCCGTGCATTAGTGGATGCTGCATTTAATCAACTTAGTGCTGAACGCAGTTTTTCCAGTCTAAGCTTACGTGAAGTTGCTCGTGAAGCTGGTATTGCACCCACATCATTCTATCGCCATTTTAAAGACATGAACGAACTTGGCTTGACCATGGTCGATGAAGGTGGATTAACCTTACGTCAAATGATGCGTAAAGGTCGTCAACGTGCAGAAGCCGGTGGGAGTGTGATCCGTATTTCTGTCGACACGTTTATGGAAGTATTGGAGTCAAACCCGAACGTATTTCGAATACTACTTCACGAACGTTCAGGTACCTCTGCGGCATTTAGAGCCGCAGTTGAGCGCGAAATTGAACATTTTATTTCTGAACTTGCTCATTACACCGAAGCCCAGGCAAACCGCACTCCTGTGTTAGCGCGTGCTCAAGCTGAAGCATTGGTTATTTTAGTCTTTAATGCCGGAGCATCAGCGTTGGATTCCAAGCGTAGCGAGCGTAAGTCATTAGCCGATCAGTTAGTACTACAACTGCGTATGGTGGCTACAGGCGCTGAAGCGTTACAGCATAAAATTGACAACCGTGCTTAATTTATCGCAATTATAACAAACAGGGCGCTAATCATTAGCGCCCTGTTTGTTAGTTAAGCTGTATTACTTACGTTCTAGTAATACTCCTGATTCCATATGATCGGTATATGGGAATTGGTCAAATAGCGCAAAGCGAGTTATTTTATGTGTTTGACCTAAGGTTAACAAATTGTCATTCAGTGTTTCTGGATTACATGAAATATACAAAATCCGCTCGTAACCTTGGATAAGCTTTAATGTTTCTGGATCAATGCCTGCACGAGGCGGGTCAACAAAGATAGTATTGCAATCGTAACTGTCTAAGTCGATGCCTTCTAAACGTCTAAATTGACGCTTTTTCGCCATGGCATCACTAAAGTCTTCAGCAGACATGCGAATAATTTGAACATTATCAACGTGATTAATATCGATGTTGTATTGCGCAGCATCAACTGAAGGCTTGGCCAGCTCTGTTGCTAATACACGATTGAAGTTTTGCGCCAATGCAATCGTAAAATTACCATTACCACAGTACAACTCTAGTAAATCACCCTGACTGTTTTTAGTTGCATCAATAGCCCACTCCAGCATTTTTACAGAGACTTTCGCATTAGGCTGAGTAAAACTGTTTTCAATTTGCTTGTAATGCAATACCTGTTCATTAACCGTTAAGGTCTCAACAACGAAATCTTTGTCTAAATCGATTTTTTGCTTACGCGCACGACCTATAATGTTGACATTGAATTGAGCAGATAACTTTGCTTTTAATAGAGTCGCGTGTTCACGCCACTCTTCATCGAGCTGGCGGTGGTACAACAAAGACACTAAAATTTCGCCGCTTAATGTCGACAAGAAATCTACTTGAAACAATCGATAACGCAATGCAGGATTAGGTGTTAACTCTGCTATTAATGCGGCCATCATTTGATTAATAATCAAACCAGCGGGTAAATATTGATCGCAACGCACTTTTGCATTCAGTGCTTTATCAAACATGTAGTAATATAAGTCATCATCTTGATGCCACATTCTAAATTCAGCACGCATACGATAATGCATAGGCTCAGAAGCAAAGACTTCAAGCGCCGGTGGATTGAAATCGGCAAAGGCCTGTTCTAGCTTGATGCGCTTTCGTTGTAATTGTGCATCGTAGTTTTTAGGATCCATTGCAGCTAAATTCATATCGTCCACCTAATACTGTAAAAAAGGGCGCAAATATTATACTAAATGACGCTGATGTCTAGTATTACGCACCTAAGTATAAAGTGGCCCGACGATTAATGCTGAACATATACATATTTGGAGCCCATATTGTCTGGACCTATTTTAGTGTTTGATTCTGGTATCGGCGGATTGTCGGTAATGAACCAAATTAGAAAACAGTTACCACAACATGATTATTGTTACTTATTTGACAATGCACGCCTACCCTATGGCAACTTATCAGAGCAAGAGTTAATAACTGGATGTGTTGCACTTATTACTCATCATGCACGACGTTTGAACGCCAGTATTGTGGTGGTTGCCTGTAATACCGCCAGTACTTTGGTATTGCCTCTATTACGCCAGCAATTAACCATTCCTATCGTGGGAGTTGTTCCTGCTATTAAACCTGCCGCCATGTTATCGAAGAAAAAGCACATTGGTTTATTGGCTACGCCTGGGACAGTGAAACGAGATTACACTCAAGCATTAATCAATCAGTTTGCCGGAAACTGTAAGGTTGAATTATTTGGGACTTCAGATTTAGTGTTACTTGCGGAGCAGTATGTAGCTCAACAGCCAATCGATATGGATAAGCTAAACGATATCTTAGCACCCATAGCGGCAACTAATATTGATGTACTGGTGCTGGGCTGTACTCATTTCCCAATGATAGCGACAGAAATAAGTCATTATCTTGGCGAAGGAGTAACACTATTAGATTCAGGGGAGGCGGTAGCAAAACGGGTAAGGTTTTTACTGAGTAAAGAAAGTAATGGCAATAAGCAATTACAAGCATGTTATACCAAAGATATTAGCCAAGGGCTTAAAGCAACATTAGTCGATTATGGTTTTAGTGATTTTTCGCTGGTAACCATAACCGACTAACAACACTATTAATTTACTATAGTGCTAAGAACCTAGTTCAATAACGATTAGCTATTTTCCGAATCAGATTCTTGTGATTTGGCTTCTCTTACCTTTAACGTGCGCTCTTGAAAGCTATAGTCGTTTAATTTCGACATTGCTTTTTGTGCGCCCGCTTCAGACATCTCAACAAATCCAAATCCTTTGCGACGTCCAGTTTTACGGTCTCGTACTAAACGAACTGAGTTAACAGGCCCGTACTCACCAAACAATGCCTTTACTTCTCCCTCATGAACACGATAAGGCAAGTTGCCAACATATAGTGTCATTGTAGGACCAACATAAGGTTCGTCAGAAGAGCTTGAACCACTTGTTGGTATAAAGGTGAAAATTAACGTTGCAACGACTACACCAGCAATAAACGCTACCGAAGATGATGTGCCGCCAAACTGAGAAAAAACAAAAGCGCCAAGAAGCGCCGCAATCAAAACAATCACGAATGATTTCTGCATAAAATAATCTCTAATGAATATAAAAATGATAAATAACTGTTAAATACTATTACATACTAATTAAAAATTACCAGATAAACCAGACCACTGTTGAAAAATTGAGCTCAAAAGCGACTTAAATATCAAAAACAACTAATTTACTAATTAGTCAAAGGTGGTTCTTTAATCAAAAAAGCTAAAAAAAGAACGATCTGCATAAAAGTTCAACGCTCGAAACATATCTTGAATAAAAGCGCTTGCACTAAATCTTAAGCTGCCTATAATGCGCATCCACTGACACGGCATACAGCGAAAGCGAAAACCGG
>NZ_JBEOPN010000023.1:0-91682 GCF_040310085.1 Shewanella sp. S1-58-MNA-CIBAN-0166
GGAGAAGGATTCGAACCTTCGAAGGCTGAGCCGTCAGATTTACAGTCTGATCCCTTTGGCCACTCGGGAACCCCTCCTCAATTGCGGTCGCCATAGTAGTCAGAAACCTTTTATATGTAAAGTGGATAATTGAATATTTTACTAAAGTTTATGACTGTTTGGTCGATAAAATAGCATCGAGCAGTAGTAGTGATGTTTTTATATGCAAATTGAGTCAACATTAGTCAATGAGTTACAAATAGGGAGCCGATTAAACGTTGCGATTGAAAACAATCGTCGCGGTGAATTTGGTTTGCTATTGGCTATGTTGTCAGTTGATGCTCGCGATATGGCTCAATTTCAGTTAGATAATGATGTAGAAAGCACACAAAAACTGCGACAACAATTTTCTGTACCTCAACCCCAGTTATTAGTAGATGATATTTCTATTCACCCAGACACTATTGATAACGCGATGTTATTTCAGCAGCAAGGTGCACGGCAGTTTCAACTACAACAAGCATTGACACCTGAAGCGCTAGTGATAAGAGGCGCTCAATCTGATGCGATGGTTGAAGTATTAAGTAACTGTGATTACTTAACTAAGCATAAAGCGATTAATGCTTACCAACAACACACCCCATTAGAAGATATGCATTTTCTAGAACAGCTCAGCACGCAACGTAAAATATCTAATACGTTATCTTTACAACTGGCTTAACTGCTGAGATTTCAGGCTAAAATCCTGAGACTATGATTTAATTTTGATAATTGTGAGCATGGCAAATAAAAGCTTGCCAAAACTCAGTTATATTTGCCATTTGACGTGGTTCAAACAGATGGGGTGACATAATGATTAAGCAAATTAAACAGCAGCAAGGAAATGTCAGTGACAGTTGTACTGAATGCGGCAGTTATGTAGATATTGGCGCTGTTGTGGAAGCAGAAGATACGTTATTACTGCTTAGCTTTGTAGGAAACGATGCCTTATTGCAAGCTCAATCTATGCTGCAAGTGGCTCAAGAGCGTTTTCCTGATACTAAAGCGGACATTATTGATGAAGATAGCACTATTTCTTTGAAGCTTGATTTTGCGTTCAGCGTAGAGAAAATGATTTTTCAACTTGAAAATCAACTGTAGATTTCAGTCGTTTGTATTAGAAATATACACTGTCATATAATTGATGTTAAACACATTTTGTGGGAGTGGGTTTAGTGTGTCAACAATCCAAATAAAGCGTAACAATATATTAGTAAAGGATTGCTGTTTTTGAGTATCGCGTGTAATCTGCTTTACATAACAAAAAGGTATAGTAGCGCATGATAATATAACGTTATTCATACCTTTAACGCGAACTTCACTCCCTATGTATTATTGTAACATTATCACTCAAATTCTGATTTTCAGAACTAATAATAACAAGTGTACTGATTAATAATGTAAAAATTTAGGGTTATGAAGCCATTTTTCGGGATGTAAATGAATCGAAAAGAGCAACAGCACTTATTGGAATTAATTGTAAATTCCAGTGCTAAACAACAAGGTGATTTCTCAAAAACTGCAGAGTTAGTGTGTCAACTGCTGCGTGAGTATTTTGCTGCGTCATTTGTATCCGTGTGGACTCTCGTAAGTCAATCTGCGAATGATGATTTTACTGCTGATGATGAAGACAATTTTACTTGTCAGCATACTCTAGTAGCCAGTAAGATTGATGAATCATTGAGTCATTTATCTCACCTGAGACACATCACAATAGATCCTCAATATTTTAATGAATTACGATCTCACCGTTATATTTTATCCTCTGATAACTCGCACATAAATCTCGTTGAAACATTTTCAGATTACTACCAACATCATAACATTGTCACCAGTATCGATATTGCCATCCGAATTAATGGACATATTGAAGGTGTGTTATCGGTTGAAAGCTGTGAAAAGGTTAATTGGATAAAATCTGATATTCAGTTTGCTATTCAATGTGCTGACCAATTAGCTTTGACGCTAGCGACTCGTTATACCTATGATAGCAATGAACAAATTTACTTATTGCGCAATGCAACCGAGCAATCCGAACATGTCGTGATGCTGGTGAATACCGATAGTCTAATCATCGAGTATGTTAATAGTGCCCATGAGAAAATGACTGGGTTGCCACGGGAAACTGTTGAGCACCATAGTGCATCGAGTCTTGATATTTTTAGAAATACCCCACAATTACTTGACGATCTAATCAATAAATTACGTAATAGTGAGATTGTTAAAGGTAACCTTAAGCTCGCGCGGATTGATGGCAGTGAATATTGGCTAAATTATCATATTACCCCGTTTGTAACGGAGCAGGGTAAGCATTATGCGTTAGTGTCTAGTTATGATAATTCGGCAGAATATTTTCACAAAGCGGAATTAGAGCGTTTAGCATGGCATTGTTCTTTGACAGGCTTGCACAATCGTAGTCATTTTACTCCTCAATTAGATCGTGCCACTGCTGGGATACTGATTCTGATTGATTTATTAGGCTTCAAGCGCTTTAACGATACCCATGGTCATGTTCAAGGCGATAGCCTTTTAATCGAAATCGCACGGCGCTTAAAACACTTTGCTGTATCTGTTAATGCTATTGATGTTGCCAGAATAGGTAGCGATGAATTTGCTGTGTTATTGCCACCCATGCACTCTGAGACCGATGTCGAACAAATGATCAGCCGGTTATATATGAACCTAGCTGCGCCATCGGTTATCTCGCGTGAGAAAGTTGAGCCAAAACCGGCGCTTGCAGTGGTTGATATTAAGTCTGTTGTTGGGATGTTTGCCCCGTTATCTTGTGCCGATATTACCTTACAACATGCTAAAAAGAAAAATGGTGCACATTACCAGTTTTTTAATGAAGCACTACTTGAAACGTTTACCACCAACGCTGAAATAGAGCGTGATTTACATAGTGCTATTCGTGGTCGAGAATTTGAGTTGTATTATCAACCCTTAATGGACTTACAACATAATCAGTATATTGGCGCTGAAGCATTAATTCGTTGGAATCACCCTAAAAAAGGCGTGTTATATCCAGGTGCGTTTATCGAAATCGCAGAACAAACCGGGTTGATTAACCAAATTGGCGAATGGGTATTAGAAACGGCCTGTAAGCAACTGAATTTATGGCAGCATAAAAACGTCAATATTACGATGCATGTGAATGTTGCTGCGAGGCAATTTTTTAGTGGCAACTTGTACGAACAAGTTTGGCGCTTAATCACCCGTTATCGTATCAAGCCTAAAACGTTAATTCTTGAAATCACTGAAACTGAACTCATGGGTGACATTCGATATGCTATCAATCTATGCCATGAGTTGGCAGAGTTAGGCGTCGGTTTAGCGATTGATGACTTTGGGACGGGTTACAGTTCAATGAAGTACTTAAAGCAATTTCCGATATCTAAATTAAAAATTGATCGCTCGTTTATCATGGATATATCTTCTAGCCACGAAAGTCGTGAGATTGTCAGTGCGATTATCGCGATGGCAAAAGCATTGAATATTTCGTTAACTGCTGAAGGGGTTGAAACTAAAGAGCAAGAGGAGTTTTTAACATTAAGTGCTTGTCATCATGCACAAGGATTTTTGTATAGCCCTGCAATCCGTGTTAATGATTTTGCTTTGTTTATTCATGCCCATGAGTCTAAACCGCAGAAATTAGTATTAATGAGCAATTCATTGGTTTAGTCAGCGTATTCCTTGTTGTGCGAATCGGACTTTACTGATGACGATTAAGATTGTGCAACTCGCATCTATTGCTATTTCGTCGCTATTGTTAATTAGTGCCCATTTAAATAATGGTTTTACGATTGCTTAGTATCTACATAGTCACTCTGCACCAGTATTTATTATCAATAAGAAGGGCTAAGCATTATTTATTGATGTTAACTCATACGTTTAGCACAACATTGTTTAAACTTTTTTCCGCTGTAACAGATACAAGCATCATTTCTGCCGGGTAAACGAGTTTGCATTTGCTGTCCATCGGTGTAAAACCATAAGCCATCTTTTTTGATAAATGACGAACATTCATAAACCGCATCAATATGCTTATTTTCAATAAACCACGCTTTAAATGTCACTTCACCACAGTCAGCCTGTTGATTCGATGATAATACCTGTAAACCTAACCACTGAGTTTTACCTTGGGCAAGCTGTTGTTCAGTCAAACCGTGTAAATAGTCTGGATGATGCGTGGCAATCAAGTAGCTAAACTGACGTAATACAAAAGCACTATAGCGAGAGCGCATTAAACGCTCTGGCATCTCTGCTACAACAAGACCGGCATGATAGGCTTCACAGCACTGGTAGTAGGGCAAACTACTGCCACACGGACAAGATGCCTGCTTTATCGCGGATAAATCACTATTGTTCATCAGGTAATTCTTTTGACGTGGCAGCGATAAATTGTCGGCCGTAATAAAGATTCGGTACTGGTTTAGCGTCATAGTAAAAATGTGGCGCGGCGTGAGTGTTAGAGTCGACACTAATTTTCCACTGTTGTTTACTGTCTTTGGTAAACACAGTCACAAATTTACCGGCAAACTCACTGACCGGTTCGCCAGATTCTTTTCCTGGGTGAAAACGGACTAAATAATAACCGATGTCAGTTGCGCTATTTGGCTCGCTATAACGTACAAGTACACGAAAATCGACTTCAAGTTTAGCGTTCTTACGTTTAATTTTATTAAAAAATCGGCTATACAGATTGAGGATATTTTCTTTACCGCTAATAATTCCTCTTTCTTGTGTTTCAGAAATATAAACTGCATCGTCAGTATATATGTTTTCCATAGCGGCTAAATCGAGTTGTTCAAAAGCGTTAGTCAATTTTGTAAAATTGGCATTCAAAACCTGGTGAGGGATCGATTCAGTGGCATAAACATTCGAACTGCTAACGCACAGGCTCACTGCAAGAAGCAGTGAAGATAGCCATGGCGTATTCAAAATGGTCAATATTCTTATCAAGGAATTATTCTCTTTTTATCTAATGTAAATCAATAATGGCAAGCGATACCGTTAGCCCAACTATAAATTATTGAGCAACTTTGCTAAAGGATAGAATCTTTACAAAGTATGTAGGAGGTGACATATGTCGTTAAGTGATGACGAATTATTTTTACAAGAAATGGCCGATGTGACCCCTCTTAAATATGAACATCAACCACAAACCACCCAAATATGGCTTAATCCATTAAGTTTAACAGATGCGCAACTGGCAAAGCGAGCGGCAGCTGAGCAACATGAGTTGTTACAGTTATTACCCACTGAGGCTTATTTATTTGCACCCCTTAAGCCAGACGATGTGGTGAGTTATAAAATGGATGGCATCCAAGACCAAGTATTTAAACAACTTAGTCTTGGAAAGTACCGTTTTCAAACCGTATTAGACTTACATGAATATCGGCTTTTACAGGCTCGTGAAAGCTTACTTAATTGTGTGTTAAGTGCTTATGAGCGCGGCGAACGTAACATACTGGTTATCCATGGAAAGGGGTATAAAAGTAAACCTTATCCAGGATTGCTTAAATCCGCAGTCTGTCATTGGTTACGCTTTATTGACCCCGTAATCGCATACCATTCGGCTACTAAACAGAGTGGTGGCGTTGGCGCTATATTTGTGATGCTAAAAAAATCACAGCAAAAAAAGATTGAAAATAGTGAGCTGAATAGAAAAGGTCGCGGTTTTAGGTAGGTTTTAAGCTGATTAATTATCGATATAAATAAAAAGGACGCCAATTTATATTGGCGTCCTTTTAAGAGTGAATTAATTAGATGATAAAATGCGAGTTTCTGAGTGACCATTTATTTGAGTCAGCTACTGATTCAGCCTTATTATTTATTAATTCAACTAATTGCTATAACCCTTTAGTACAGATCATTAGTACAGTTCATTAGTACAGTTCATTAGTACAATTGGTCATCACTAGCGTTACCAGCCACACTGACGATTAGCTTGGTTATTTTGCTCATCTAACCACACTTGCAATGGTGCAAAGTAATCTAATACTGCCTTGGCATCCATTTTATCGGACCCCGTCACTACACTCAGTGCTTCCGGCCAAGGTTTGCTGGCGCCCATTTCGAGCATTTCATTCAACTTAGCCCCCGCTTCTTTATTTCCATAAATGCTACAGCGATGAACTGGGCCGGTATCACCTGCAATATCACACAGTGCTTTGTGGAATTGGAACTGCAAAACATGCGCTAAGAAATAACGCGTATAGGGAACATTACCAGGAACATGGTATTTAGCACCAGGGTCGAAGTCGGCTTCAGTACGTTCAATTGGCGCTTTAACACCTTGGTACTTTTCACGTAAGTCCCACCAGGCTTGGTTATATTGCTCCGGTTTAATGGTGCCGTTAAATACTTGCCAGCGCCATTGGTCGATCATCAAACCGAAAGGCATAAAGGCAATTTTATCTAATGCTTGCTTTAACAATAAGCCAATGTCTTTTGACGCATCGGGTACGGTTTCGAGCAAGCCAATTTTTTGCAAATATTTAGGCGTAATCGATAAGGCAATCGTGTCACCAATGGCTTCATGGAAACCATCGTTGGCAGAGTTTTTAAAGATAAACGGCTGATTTTTATAAGCACGTTGATAGAAGTTATGGCCTAATTCGTGATGAATAACGCTAAAGTCTTCAGCATTTTTCTGAATGCACATCTTGATCCGAAGATCATCTTGGTCGTCTAAATCCCATGCAGATGCATGACACACCACATCACGGTCTTGAGGTTGAACAAACATTGAGCGAGTCCAGAATGTTTCTGGTAATGCACCAAAGCCAAGTGAAGTGAAAAAGCCTTCAGCTTGTTTGACCATTTTTGTTTCATCGTAGCCATTCTGGGCTAACAATTCGGTAACGTTGTAACCTGGGTCTGCATCTTTAGGTGCGACACTATTATAAATCGTGCCCCATTGCTGAGCCCACATGTTGCCCAACAAATGTGCAGGGATAGGGCCTGTTTTAGGTGCAACGTCGTCACCGTATTGCTCATTTAGTTCACCACGAACATAACAATGTAATGAATCATATAGAGGCTTAATTTGTGCCCATAGACGATCTAATTCGGCAGAGAATGCTTCTGGCTCCATGTCATACTGACTTCGCCATAATTCAGATAAGTCGGCGTAGCCTAAATCTTGTGCACCTTGATTAGCTAATTCGACTTCACGTTCAAATAGTGGACGCATTGGTTTGGCTATTTCACGCCAACCTTTCCAAGCTTCTAAAAGCACTGCAGGGTCTTTCGACTCTGCCATTATATTGGAAAGCTCTGGTTGAGTGAGGCAGCGACCGTCGGCAAAGCAGTATTTGCCTTTACCATATAAACCGTTAAGTTCAGACGCGATGCTGGCAAGTTCTGCGTTTTTAGCTGGGTCTAGAGGGGCTGGTAAAACAAGGCTACTGCGTAAGCTGTTAAGTTTTCTGGCATTAACAGCATCAAGCTCTACATTGGCATATTTCGCCGCTTCAGTTGCATAACGCACAGATGTTGAGGTGACTTTTTCACCCATAGCGGCAGACAACGCCGCGGTGTCATCAGTGATAAAATTGGAATAAATCCATTCAGCCCGATTAGCTTCAATTGATAAATTGGCTAAATCGGCTTCAGCTCTATTGACAAAATCGATAGCCGTAGCGGTATCTATCTTTTCAGTAGGTATCTGAGTGGTCGCAGTCGTGTCGCTACAGGCACTTAAGCCTAATGCTATTGAAACAATAAGTGCAATTTGAGACGGTCGTTTTAAAGGCAAGTTCATGTTGTGTGCATCCTTGTTTTTATTATCGGCATCAGTGTACCGAAAAACAGCATGTATTGCATATTAGTTAACAATCTGGTGTGGTTGTTACGATTTTTGTTATTTGTCTTAATAAAGAAAGCTGACAATTTCGATTGACATCTGTGCGCTCAATGATTAATTTAAACAGGTGTTTAAATTAACTTGGGTCTGGGAATGGCAAGCCGTACTGATACAAAAACAAGAATACTCGATGCAGCTGAAAAGTTGTTTGCTGAAAGAGGTTTTTCTGAAACGTCGTTACGACTGATCACCAGCAAAGCTGAAGTCAATTTGGCATCTGTCAATTACCATTTTGGTTCAAAAAAAGAATTAATTCGAGCCGTGTTAGCAAGATACTTAGATGTATTTATGCCAAGCGCCGCGGTAGAGATTAAACGTATACATCATGCGCCTGAGAATGCGTCACTAAACGAGATTTTTTCTGCTTTAATTAAACCGTTACTTGAACTCAATAAAGTACGCAACGGTGGCACGATTATTTTCTTGCAGCTGTTAGGTCGCGGTTATATTGAAAGCCAAGGTCATTTGCGCTGGTTTATTACCACGCATTATGGTGAGCATTTAGCGACGTTTGTACAAGCGGTATCAGCCAGTGCACCTCACATACCTGCAGCAGAAATGTTTTGGCGTTTGCACTTCACTTTAGGGACTATTGTGTTCACTATGGCTTCTGCAGATGCATTAAATGAAATTGCCACAGCAGATTATGGTGAACATAACAATATTGAAGCCATTATCCGTAAAGTAATCCCCTACATGGCAGCAGGCGTTGCTGTCCCTGTGTTAACAAACTAAGAAGGTATAAAATGAGTATCGTCATATTGCTAGTTATAGCGATCATTGTCCTCTTTGGCGTGCGTAATATCAGGATGCAATTTATTACGCGTCCAGTATTTTCGTTTTTCAAAAAAGTATTGCCTCCTTTGTCGAGTACCGAGAAAGAAGCAATGGAAGCGGGTGATGTTTGGTGGGAAGGTGAGTTATTCCGCGGAAAGCCAAACTGGAATACCTTACACAGCTACGGTAAACCAACGTTAAGCGCTGAAGAACAAGACTTTATTGATAATCAAGTTCAAACCGCATTAACCATGATCGACGATTTTGATATCGTCCATAATCGCAAAGATCTCCCGCCAGAGTTATGGCAATACTTTAAAGAACAAGGTTTCTTTGCGTTAATCATTCCTAAAAAGTACGGTGGACGCGAGTTTTCTGCTTATGCAAACTCAACGATTGTAGCCAAAATAGCCACGCGTAGTGTCAGTGCTGCCGTGACCGTAATGGTACCTAACTCTTTAGGCCCTGGAGAGTTGTTGACCCATTATGGTACTCAAGAGCAAAAGGAGCGTTGGTTACCTTCACTTGCTGTTGGTAAAGACATTCCCTGTTTCGCGCTCACGGGCCCAGAAGCGGGCAGTGATGCTGGTGCGATACCCGATATCGGTGTTGTTTGCCTGCGCGAATTTGAAGGCGAAGAGACATTAGGTTTAAGCCTAACGTGGAACAAACGCTATATCACCTTAGCACCAGTTGCTACCGTGCTCGGTTTAGCGTTCCAAATGCGCGATCCGGACGGTTTACTCGGTGACGTTAAAAACATAGGCATTACGTGTGCGTTGATCCCAACTGACCATAAAGGTGTTGAGATTGGTCGTCGTCATAACCCATTAATGATGGCGTTTATGAACGGTACAACAAGTGGTGAAGATGTATTTATTCCATTAGATTGGATTATTGGTGGACCACAGTTTGCCGGTAAAGGCTGGCGTATGCTGGTTGAATGCTTATCTGCAGGACGTGGTATCTCATTACCTGCTCTGGCAACCGCATCGGGCCATGTCTGTACCAAAACGACCACAGCCTACAGTTACGTTCGTCAGCAGTTTGGTATGCCTATTGGTCTTTTTGAAGGCGTACAAGAAGCGATGGCGCGTATTATCGCCAATACTTACCAGCTGGAAGCTGCACGACGTTTAACCACACAAGGTATCGACTTAAAAGTTAAACCTTCAGTGGTGACCGCCATTGCAAAATACCACATGACAGAGCTAGGCCGTGATGTGTTAGAAGATGCGATGGACATTCAGTCTGGTAAAGGTATTCAATTAGGGCCTAAAAACTACTTAGGTCATGCTTATATGGCAACACCTATTTCAATTACGGTAGAAGGTGCAAACATTCTTACTCGTTCATTGATGATTTTTGGTCAAGGTGCAACCCGTTGTCATCCATATGTTTTGGCTGAAATGGAAGCCGCAGCAATGGAAGATGAAACTTCTGCATTAGATCGTTTTGATTCTTTGTTGCTAGGTCACATTGGTTATGCGATGGGTAATGCATTACGTTCATTTGGTAGTGCATTAACAGGCAGTCGTTTTGCCAGTGCACCAGTGAGTGGCCCTACACAGCAATATTATCGTGACATGACGCGTATCTCTTCGTCACTGGCCATTATGACTGATTTATCGATGTTAATTATGGGCGGGGACCTTAAGCGTAAAGAAATGCTTTCTGCGCGTATGGGGGATGTACTAAGTCAGTTATATCTTGCATCTGCTACGTTAAAACTGTTTGAAGACAATGGTCGTCAGCAAGATGATTTACCAGCCGTGCATTATGTGATGACTGAGCGTTTACATTTAGCGGCTAAAGCGCTTAATGACGCGATTCGTAATTTCCCGAGTAAAATTGCTGCGGTATTACTACGAGTGTTGATTTTCCCATTAGGTAACCACTTCAATGCACCAAGTGATAAATATGCAGTTGATTTAGTCAACGGTATGCTTAAGCCTGGACCTGCTCGTGATCGCATTACTTTCCTTTGTGGAGAGTTTGAAGGTGACACTAGTGGTATTGCTGAAGTTGAAAATGCGTTCTTAGCTAAATATGCAGCGAAAGATTTGTATAAGAAACTTAAGAAGGCACAACGTAGTGGCCATATAAAATCTAAGCTTCCTATGCTTGAGTTATTTGACGTGGCGTTAGAGAAAGACATTATCACTGAAGCTGAGCATAAACAGCTTGTTGAGGCGGACGTATTACGTTTAGCTGCTATCAACGTGAATGACTTCGAGAAATTATAATCTCAGTTGATTAATTTGATATAGATCTTTGAAACAAATTGGCCCTGACTTTGTCGGGGCTTTTTTTATCCATCACGTTCTGGGGGGGAAGCTGTTAAGCGAATAAGCGAACAAGCGGATAAGCGGATAAGCGAACAAGCGGATAAGCGGATAAGCGGATAAGCGAACAAGCGGATAAGCGAACAAGCGAACAAGCGAACAAGCGAACAAGCGGATAAGCGGATAAGCGAACAAGCGAACAAGCGAACAAGCGAACAAGCGAACAAGCGAACAAGCGGATAAGCGAACAAGCGAATAAGCGGTTGCAACGTTTAACGTCACTTTATTGCGCTATGTCGCAAGAGCTCAAAAATAACGGATAAAAAAGCCAATCCGAAGATTGGCTTTATTATTAACGAGTGTATATCACTGCATGTACGTTAGTGAATGTTACTCGTTATGCTCGGCTTGATTAAGCAACGATCAACACTTTGCAAGTGTTAGTGCCACCGATGGTTTCCATCGCGTCACCTTTAGTCATCAGTACCATATCACCACTGACTAAATAACCTCTGTTCACCATGCAATTTAATGCTTCTTTAGCTAGCTCATCGGCAGGGTACGCAGTTGAGTCAAACTCAATTGGTTGTACACCACGGTACATTGCCATGCTGGCTAATGTCTTTTGATGACGAGATAATGCAAAAATAGGTAAACCAGAGCTAATACGTGACATTAATTTAGCTGTCGCGCCAGATTCTGTTAACGAAATAATCGCTTTAACGCCAGGTAAATGGTTAGCCGCATACATGGTTGAAAGGGCAATTGTTTCTTCAACAGAAGAGAAGCGTTGATCCATGCGGTGCTTAGATACATTTACACTTGGGTGTAATTCAGCGCCTAAACAAACGTTAGCCATTGCCATAACGGTTTCTTCAGGGAAGTCACCAGCGGCAGTTTCTGCTGAAAGCATTACCGCATCAGTACCGTCTAACACTGCGTTAGCCACGTCCATTACTTCTGCACGTGTTGGCATTGGGCTGGTAATCATCGACTCCATCATTTGGGTCGCAGTGATCACAGCTTTGTTGAGTTGACGCGAGCGTTCAATTAGGCGTTTTTGTACGGCAACAAGTGCAGCATCACCAATTTCGACACCCAAATCGCCACGAGCAACCATGACTACATCTGATGCGCGGATAACATCATCCATTGCTTCATCGCTTTCAACGGCTTCAGCACGTTCAACTTTAGCGACAATTAGCGCTTTACTGCCGGCTTCAAGTGCTAACGCACGTGCTAGATCAAGATCAGCACCAGTACGTGGGAATGATACGGCTAAGAAATCAACATCAATTAAGGCTGCAGTTTTAATATCTGCCATGTCTTT
Organism: Shewanella sp. S1-58-MNA-CIBAN-0166; assembly: GCF_040310085.1. Lineage (NCBI taxonomy): Bacteria > Pseudomonadati > Pseudomonadota > Gammaproteobacteria > Alteromonadales > Shewanellaceae > Shewanella > Shewanella sp. S1-58-MNA-CIBAN-0166. The sequence continues at coordinate 12,281 of NZ_JBEOPN010000023.1, forward strand.
TTCAGTTAGGGCCGGAGCGGTTAAGCCGCCACCTTTCTTATTGATGCCTTTGTTATTAGATAACGGGCCAGCTACAGTAACCGTTGTGAAGACTTTGTGGCCTTCAACACGGTCAACTCTTAACTGTACTCGACCATCATCGAGCATTAGTATATCGCCAATGACTACATCATTAGGCAATTGCTTGTAATCAATACCAACTTGTTTATCATCGCCTTCGCCTTTTGCTAAGTCAGCATCAAGAATAAAGCTATCACCTAAGTTAAGTTTGATTTTTTGGTTATCTTTGAAGGTAGAAATACGTATTTTAGGACCTTGTAAGTCACCTAAAATAGCGACATGCTTGCCCAATTCTTTAGCGATTCTACGTGTATCTGTAGCACGTTTTAAATGATCTTCTGGTGAACCATGTGAGAAGTTAAGTCTAACAACGTTAGCTCCTGCGGCGATAATTTTACGCAAATTGTCATCGCGGTCAGTTGCTGGTCCAAGTGTAGTAACGATTTTAGTTCTGCGGAACATAAGATACTCCGTTAATGATAAGAAAGATTTTTTGTTAAATTGAATTTGGTTATTTAAAGTACTTAAACAATCTTAGCACTTAAATGATGTAACTATATTAACAGACATTCTGGGAAAATGTAGTAAAGTTACCAACAAAATGATCGTTTTTAATATGTAATTTATGTGACAGATTAGCGATTTTTATAATAAAAAAGGCCAAACAGACTAAACCGTTTGGCCTTAAGAACAATATTTGATAGCTGTCGATGAGATTTTACGCGATCAAACATAACTGAATTGTGTAATTATTTACCAGTTATCTTGAAAGCTTCATGCAAAATTATCACTTTATAGAGTATAGACTCTATCTTTATGCAGCCTAAAACAAACAATTTACGCAGTTAAATAATCCATAAGATATGTTTATTTAACCGCCCATCAATTTAGATGGTTAAATCCTTGTTCACACGAGATTCTTTCAACACTTCTTTTACACGTTTTAAATTATCACGGAAACGAGGGCCGCGGCGTAAGGTAAAGCCTGTTGCCAACACATCTATAGTAACCAATTGCGCTAAGCGCGATGCCATCGGTAAATACATGTCGGTGTCTTCGGGCACTTCCATCGTTACAGGCAATGTACACTCATAAGACAATGGTGAGTTACGGGCGGTAATACCAATCACAGCAGCGCCGTTTTCACGTGCAATACGAGCTATTTCAATCAGTGATTTAGTCCGGCCAGTATGCGAAATCAATACGACTACGTCGCCTTCATTACAGTTAATACAGCTCATTCGCTGCATTAACACGTCATCGAAGCATATTACTGGTACATTAAAACGAAAGAACTTGTTTTGCGCATCGTGGGCTACAGACGCTGATGCACCAAGGCCAAAAAATGAAATAGTCTTGGCTTGAGTGAGAATATCTACTGCTTTATTTATCGCTGATGTATCTAAACTTTGACGGGCAGTATCGAGCGATGCCATTGAAGATTCGAAGATTTTTGTTGTGTACGACTCAGGCGTATCATCTTCTTCAACATGTCGACTAACATAAGGTGTACCGTTAGCAAGACTTTGAGCCAAATGTAACTTAAAATCAGGGAACCCTTTTGTGTCTAATCGACGACAAAATCGGTTAACAGTTGGTTCACTAACATCAGCCATTTTGGCTAATGTGGCAATACTTGAATGTATAGCTGTTTGCGGTGAGGCTAATATGACTTCGGCAACTTTACGTTCCGATTTACTAAATTGGGTAAGGCTTTTTTGAACCTTTTCAAGGGTATTCATAAGCAAGCATCCGCTAAAAAGTAGCTAAAAGTAGGTAATGTAATTTTATATCATAACTTACAGGAATTACGTGATTTAAGTTATTTATTTACCTTTGACAGTAATCTGTAGTTATTTTTCAAGACATAGATCACGATTGAATGGTTCTCAAGCCTTGTAATTGGTAGAAAATCATAGCAGATAATAGATACACATGACTAGATTAACAACAATAGAATAAATGCAAATTAAAGATGCAATATTTAAATTCTGTTGTTATATTACAACAAAAGTGTGCTTTTATTCATCGACCGAATTCGAACATGACACACACATATTATTAGGAGAGCTTTCAGCAATGGGCAAATCAATTGGAGCCAAGGCTTGCGACTTCGTACTTTTCGGTACAAAAGGCGATTTAGCTAGGCGTAAATTATTACCTTCTCTATATCAGCTAGATAAAGCAGAATTACTTGATAAAGAAACCAAGGTAATCGGTGTAGCAAAAGACGCATTCACTCAAGAAGAGTTTATCGCCCTCGTTACTAAAGCACTAAATACATTTGTTAAAGACGAACTTTGCCCAACAACGTTAGCGCGCTTCCTCAGTCGTTGTCATTATATCGGTACTAATTTTACAGATCCTGAAGGCTACAGTGCCTTCCACGATTTACTTGAACCAAGTAAACGCGTCATGGTGAACTACTTCGCGACACCTCCTTCGATTTTCGGTGCCATCTGCCGTTGTTTACATGCACAAGACCTTATTCAATCTGATACCCGTGTTGTGCTGGAAAAGCCAATTGGTACCGATTTAGAATCATCGCATGTGATTAATGACCAAGTTGCCGAGTTCTTTAATGAGAACCAGGTTTACCGCATAGACCATTACTTAGGTAAAGAAACAGTACAAAACTTGATTGCTTTACGTTTTGCTAACTCATTGTTTGCCTCTAAGTGGGATAATCGCACGATTGATCATGTCCAGATTACTGTAGCTGAAGAAGTGGGTATTGAAGGGCGCTGGGGCTACTTTGATGGCGCAGGCCAAATGCGTGACATGATCCAAAACCATTTACTACAAGTGTTAACTTTGGTTGCGATGGATCCTCCAGTCAATTTAGACGCTGACAGTATTCGTGATGAAAAAGTAAAAGTACTCAAGTCACTGCGTCCAATTAACCAAGACAATGTGTATGAAAATACCGTTCGTGGTCAATACAGTGCGGGTTTCTTAAAAGGCTCGCCTGTTCCTGGTTATCTCGAAGAAGAAGATGCCAATACACAATCAAACACCGAAACCTTTGTGGCACTTCGTGTTGATATTGATAATTGGCGTTGGGCTGGTGTGCCATTCTATTTACGTAGTGGCAAGCGTATGCCGTTCAAGAGCAGTGAAATTGTGGTGTATTTTAAAAACCCACCGCATAACTTGTACCGAGCAAGCTTGCGTAATCTGCCACCAAACAAATTGACCATCCGCTTACAACCTCATGAAGGGGTTGAAATTCAGATGATGAATAAAGTTCCTGGTCTTGAGCAAAAGCAACGTCTACAAACGACCAAGCTTGATTTAAGTTTCAGTGACACTTTTAAAAACGAACGTATTGCAGATGCATATGAACGTTTGTTATTAGAAGCGATGCTTGGTAATCAAGCGCTGTTTGTGCGTCGTGATGAAGTTGAGCAAGCGTGGAAATGGGTCGATGGCATCATTCAGTCTTGGGAACAAAGTGGCGAAAGGCCTAAGCCTTATCCTTGTGGAACATGGGGACCTGTGGCATCGGTTGCATTGATAACCAAAGATGGTCGTTCTTGGGACGAGTAGGGAGCTTACATGATTAAAGATACTGTATTTAAATCGTTCGACACTCCAGCTGATTTAGAAGCTAAATTAGCCGACAAAATTGCGAAGCAATTACAAGATGCTGTCGACACTCGTGGCAAAGCCAGCTTAGTGGTATCGGGTGGTTCAACACCGTTGAAATTATTTGGGTTATTAAGCCATAAGCTCGTCGACTGGAGTGATGTTTATATCACTTTGGCTGATGAACGTTGGGTTGGCTCTGATGAAAAAGATTCAAATGAAAGATTGGTTCGCGAGCATTTATTGCAAAACCGCGCTGCCAGTGGAAAGTTTCGTGGTTTAAAAAATATGTTCGCAACCCCTGAAGCCGGTTGCGATATGACCAGCGAATCATTGGCTAATTTCCCGCGTCCTTTTGATGTGGTGATATTGGGGATGGGTACTGATGGGCATACTTGTTCGTGGTTCCCTTGCAGCGCAGAACTTGATAATGCATTAACCACTAAAGCTTTGTGTGTTGCGGTCAATCCGACTACGGCTCCACATGCACGTATCACTTTGTCTAAAGATGCCATTTTAAATAGTCGTCAGATTTATTTGCATCTTGTCGGAGAACCAAAATTAACTGTTTATCATCAGGCTCTTGAGAATGATGATGTTACCCAAATGCCCATTAGAGCCGTATTAGCGCAGCGTAAAACGCCCGTTGATGTGTTCTATAGCGCGTAAGGAGTTTTACCATGCACTCAGTAGTACAAGCCGTCACCGATAGAATTATCGCACGCAGTAAACAGTCTCGTTCAACGTATTTAACGGCCTTAAACGATGCCAAAGCCAAAGGTGTTCATCGTAGCGCCCTAAGTTGTGGCAATTTGGCTCATGGATTCGCGGCCTGTCAGCCAGCGGACAAAGACTCTTTACGTCAACTGACGAAAGCCAATATTGGTATCGTAACCGCATTTAACGACATGTTGTCAGCGCATCAACCCTACGAAACCTATCCAAATATGCTTAAGCAAGCATGTGTGGACGTAGGCAGTGTGGCGCAGGTTGCTGCCGGTGTTCCTGCTATGTGTGACGGCGTGACCCAAGGTCAGCCGGGCATGGAGTTAAGTCTACTGAGTCGTGAAGTCATTGCGATGTCTACTGCGATAGGTTTATCGCACAACATGTTTGATGGCGCGTTACTGCTGGGTATTTGCGACAAAATCGTCCCGGGTTTATTAATTGGCGCGTTAAGTTTTGGTCATTTGCCGATGCTATTTGTGCCTGCTGGGCCAATGAAGTCGGGTATTCCAAACAAAGAAAAAGCGCGTATTCGTCAACAATTTGCTCAAGGGCAAGTTGATCGTGCTGTACTGCTTGAAGCTGAAGCTAAGTCATATCATAGCGCTGGCACTTGTACTTTCTATGGTACGGCTAACTCTAACCAGTTAATGCTTGAAATTATGGGCTTACAATTACCTGGTTCATCGTTTGTTAATCCTGACGATCCATTACGTGATGAATTGAGCAAAATGGCTGCTAAACAAGTTTGTCGTTTAACGTCAATGGGCACTCAGTACACACCAATTGGTGAAGTGGTATCTGAAAAGTCAGTAGTGAACGGCATTGTGGGTATTCTTGCGACAGGTGGTTCAACTAACTTAACCATGCACATTGTCGCAGCAGCTCGCGCCGCAGGCATTATCGTTAATTGGGATGATTTTTCTGATTTATCTGATGCAGTACCATTATTAGCCCGTGTTTATCCAAATGGTCATGCCGATATTAATCACTTCCACGCTGCTGGCGGCATGGCATTGTTGATCAAAGAGTTACTTGATGGCGGTTTATTGCATGAAGATGTCAATACCGTTGCTGGTTACGGCTTGCGTCGTTATACCCAAGAACCTCGTTTGCTTGATGGCGAACTTAAGTGGGTTGATGGTGTGACAGAAAGCTTAGACAAAGAAGTATTAACCCACCTTGCTACACCGTTCCAAAGCAATGGCGGCTTGAAATTATTGAAAGGTAATTTAGGTCGTGCGGTGATTAAAGTGTCTGCAGTACCTGATAATAATCGTGTGATTGAAGGTCCTGCGATTGTGATTGATGATCAAAACAAACTCGACGCACTATTTCAGGCAGGCGAGCTTGACAGAGATTGTGTTGTGGTTGTTCGAGGTCAAGGCCCTAAAGCTAATGGTATGCCTGAGCTTCATAAGCTCACACCTTATTTAGGCACCTTACAAGACAAAGGTTTCAAAGTGGCGTTGGTCACCGATGGCCGTATGTCTGGAGCCTCTGGTAAGGTTCCTGCTGCAATTCATTTAACCCCAGAAGCACTTGATGGTGGTCTGATTGCCAAAGTTGAAAACGGCGATGTGATTCGTGTTGATGCGACAACGGGTGAATTAACCCTGTTTGTAGACGAGAAAACACTTGCAAGTCGAACTGCAGGTAAAGTGGATTTGCATCATTCAAGTTATGGCATGGGCCGTGAATTGTTTGGCGCGCTTCGACGTAGTTTAAGCAGCCCTGAAACAGGTGCTCGCAGTACTAACGCTATTGATGAATTATATTAAAAATAAAAGGAAGTCGGTAATATGATTGAGCCTAATAACTGGTTGCTTCAACCACATGACGTGTTTAAACGCAGCCCGGTAGTTCCGGTCATGGTCATTAATAAAATTGAACATGCTGTGCCTTTAGCAAAAGCCTTAGTGGCTGGCGGAATTAGTGTTTTAGAAGTTACTTTACGTACTCCTTGTGCGTTAGAAGCGATTGCAAAGATTGCTAAAGAAGTACCTGAAGCACTTGTTGGTGCAGGGACTATTTTAAATGAAGCTCAGCTAAACCAAGCGGTTGCTGCTGGTTCACAGTTTATTATCACTCCTGGTGCAACGATTGATTTACTAAAAGCCGCCAAGAAAGGTACTGTGCCATTGATTCCTGGTGTGGCTAGTATTTCTGAGATCATGGTGGGTATGGAGTTGGGTTACACTCACTTCAAGTTTTTCCCAGCAGAAGCTTCTGGTGGCGTCAATGCACTGAAATCATTCTCTGGCCCATTGTCTGATATTCGTTTCTGTCCAACAGGCGGTATTAGCCCTGCGACTTATAAAGATTACTTAGCACTATCAAATGTTGATTGTATTGGCGGTAGCTGGATAGCACCGACTGATGCAGTAGACAACGAAGAGTGGGATCGCATTACCCAACTGTGTAAAGAAGCACTTGCTGCACTGTAATCTCTTTATTGTGTGATGATTCAAAAACCAGCATCTGCTGGTTTTTTTATATGTATTTACTGGTGTTTTATTAGAAACCGTATAATGTTTAGCGCATTGATGCAGCTTACTAAAATACTCATTAATCACTAATCACTAATCACTATGATATGTGAGATAAACTTTTCATAGCAGCACCATTCATCGCGATTCCATAAAATGATGATGAATGATTTAACACAAATTTATTGATGGTTTAAGTCGATAACAAAGCAAGTTCATTCATATTAAGAGGTATTCTCCATGCTTTATGATTTAACGGTTGTACAATTTAGTAAAATGCTTAATAACCTAAGTGCAATCCTTGTCAAAGGTGAAGGCTTTGCAGAAGCTAAAAAAATTGAAATGTCGGTGTTACTTAATTCACGTTTAGCGCCTGATCAATTTAACTTAACTCGCCAAGTGCAAATTGCGTGCGATACAGCCAAATTAGCCGTCGCGCGTTTAACTGGCCAAGAAGATAGTGCGCCAAAACATGAAGATAATGAGACGACATTAGCGGAGTTACAAGCTCGTATCGCTTCTGTTGTCGATTATTTAGCCACGTTTACAGCCGAAGATTTTGCTGGTGCAGAAACGCGTAAAATTACTCATCGTCGTTGGGAAGATAAATATCTTACTGGGCGTGATTTCGCTTTTGAACATGCCATTCCTAATATTTATTTCCATGTGACAACTACCTATGCAATTTTGCGTCATAATGGTGTTGAAGTGGGCAAAAAAGACTACTTAGGTGCAATGCCATTTAAGTCGTAACCGACAAAACACTTATCCATTGATAGCACCATTTTATATGGCTAGAATAAAACCAGCATTAGCTGGTTTTTTGTTATCTACCTAAAAATGAATCTACCACAGTCAGGTATTTATCGTCAGTCATGACACCTTGGAGCCAAAAAGCGGTTAATCGACCTAAGCCTGAAATAGACAATATCGATCCGCCATTAAGCTTGTTATCCCACATTATGTTTCTATCATGATAATAATGTCTTTATAGACCTACAGCATTCAATGACCGGAGTGAGTATGAAAACAATCGGTATGATAGGTGGTATGAGTTGGGAGTCGACACTCAATTACTACAAAGCCATTAATCAAGGCGTGAAGTCTGCTCTAGGCGGACTGCATTCAGCCAAGATTTGTTTATACAGTGTTGATTTTGCTGAAATAGAAACCCTACAACATAAGGGGTTGTGGAATGACACTGCTATTCACTTATCGACTGCAGCGAAAGCGGTTGAAGCTGGCGGTGCAGATTTTTTGTTGATTTGTACCAATACCATGCACAAAGTGGCTGATGAGATCCAAGCACAAATCTCTATACCCATTTTGCATATTGCTGATGCCACTGCTGAGGTGTTGTTAGCCGATGGGATCAGTAAAGTCGGCCTACTCGGCACGCGCTTTACCATGGAACAGGACTTTTATAAGCAGCGGATAAGCGATAACTATCCCATTGAAGTACTAGTACCTTCATCAGACGAGCAAACATTAATCCATGACGTGATATATCAAGAGTTATGTCTGGGCACGATTAATCCGCAATCACGGCAATGCTATCTTGGTATTATTGATAAATTATATGCACAAGGAGCTGAGGCGGTAATTTTAGGTTGTACTGAAATAGCCTTGCTAGTGCAGCAGCAACATACCCATGTTCCTTTGTATGATACGACTCAAATACATGCAAATAAGGCCGTTATGCTGGCATTAGCTCAGTAGACAGTTTTCGAGATAATCAACAGATTGTAAACGACACTTTGCTCCGCTAGCCGTGTTGATTTGAAACAGACTCGTTTTCGGATGCATGTTTAAGACATAAAAAACGCCTTACAATATGGTAAGGCGTAATGTTAAAAGCTTACTGCTTATTATCGAATCGACTAGTCTTTATAAGCTCGGCCATAGAAGCTGTCTAATAACACTTGTTTTAGCTCTTTAATCAACGGGTAACGTGGATTGGCGCCAGTACACTGATCATCAAATGCATCTTCAGCCAGTTCATCCAGTTTGGCGATAAAATCTGCTTCATTAACGCCAGCATCTTGAATTGATGCAGGAATACCAATAGTTGTTTTTAGCTGTTCGATTTTCTCAATCAGTTTTTCAACTTTTTGAGCATCCGTTTTACCGCCTAGCTTTAAATAATCTGCAATGGCCGCATAACGACATAAGGCTTTAGGGCGGTCGTATTGACTAAATGCTGCTTGCTTGGTTGGCATATCTGTCGCGTTAAAGCGGATCACGTTAGAGATTAATAATGCATTAGCCAAACCATGAGCTAAGTGAAACTCAGCACCTAATTTGTGCGCCATTGAGTGACAAACGCCTAAGAATGCATTGGCAAAAGCAATACCGGCTATGGTGGCACCATTATGGACTTTTTCACGAGCAACGGGTGCTTTAGCACCAAATTCATAAGAGTCCGGTAGGTACTTAAACAATAGGTCTAATGCCTGCAGTGCTTGGCCATCACTGTATTCGTTTGCCATCACGCTCACATAAGCTTCTAACGCATGTGTGACAGCATCAATACCACCAAAAGCGGTCAGTGATTTTGGCATGTCCATGACTAAGTTAGGATCGACAATCGCCATATTTGGGGTTAATTGATAGTCCGCAATAGGGTATTTCTTTCCGGTTACTTCATCGGTTACCACGGCAAAAGGAGTCACTTCTGATCCAGTACCTGAGGTTGTCGGAATGGCAACCATTTGAGCTTTAACGCCCATCTTAGGAAATTTATAAATACGTTTACGAATGTCCATGAAACGCAGCGCTAGATCGGCAAAATCAACTTCAGGATGTTCGTACATAACCCAAATTATTTTAGCAGCATCCATTGGCGAACCACCGCCTAATGCAATAATCACATCAGGTTGGAAGCTTTGCGCAACTTTAGCGCCTTGGCGCACAATGGCTAAGGTTGGGTCAGCTTCTACTTCATAAAAAATTTCGGTTTCAAGCCCCTGTGCTTTCAGAATTTTTAAGGTTTCATTACAGTAACCGTTATTAAATAAAAACTTGTCAGTAATGATCAGCGCGCGTTTTTTATCACTTAACTCTTCAAGTGCTATTGGTAAGCTACCGCGACGGAAATAAATAGATGATGGAAGCTTATGCCACAACATGTTTTCAGCCCTCTTAGCGACCATTTTTTTATTGATTAAGTGACTTGGTCCGACGTTCTCAGAAATTGAATTACCGCCCCATGAACCACAACCTAGTGTTAATGATGGGGCTAACTTGAAGTTATATAAGTCACCAATACCACCTTGAGAAGCAGGAGTGTTAATCAAAATACGGGCTGTTTTCATTCTAAAACCAAAGGCTTTAACGCGCTCATCCTGGGTGTCTTGATTGGTATATAAACCAGATGTATGACCAATACCGCCCAAGGTAACTAAGGCTTCCGCTTTGTCCATTGCCTCATTAAAGTCTTTTGCTTTATACATCCCTAATAACGGAGATAATTTCTCGTGAGCAAAGGCTTCAGCATCATCAATATCAGTCACTTCACCAATAAGCACTTTGGTGGTACTAGGCACTTCAAAACCTGCCATTGCGGCTATCGCAACAGCACTCTGGCCTACGATATCGGCATTAAGGCCACCGTTTTTAAGGATGACACTTTGCATTGCCGCAGTTTCCGCTTTAGACAGAATATGACCACCGTGACTGATAAAACGCTCTTTAACTTGCTTATAAATGCTGTCGACTACAATCACCGCTTGCTCAGAAGCACATACCACACCATTGTCAAAGGTCTTTGACATTAATATAGAGCTTACCGCGCGTTTGATGTCTGCTGTTTCATCGATAACAATAGGTGTATTACCTGCGCCAACACCAATGGCTGGTTTACCTGATGAATACGCTGCTTTAACCATGCCTGGTCCACCGGTGGCTAAAATGAGGTTGACTTTTGCATGAGTCATTAACTGATTAGACAATGCCACGCTTGGTTGGTCAATCCAGCCAATAATATCTTTAGGTGCACCTGCTGCAACTGCGGCATCTAATACAATTTTAGCCGCTGTAGTCGTTGAGTTTTTAGCTCTTGGGTGTGGCGAGAAAATAATGCCATTACGGGTTTTTAAGCTAATAAGCGCTTTAAAAATAGCAGTAGAAGTAGGGTTAGTTGTGGGGACAATACCGCAAATAATTCCGACCGGCTCTGCAATAGTAATGGTACCGAAGGTTAAGTCCTCAGATAAAATACCGCAGGTTTTTTCATCTTTGTATTTGTTATAAATGTATTCAGATGCGAAGTGGTTTTTAATCACTTTATCTTCTAATACACCCATGCCGGTTTCGGTTACGGCCATTTTTGCTAGAGATATGCGTGCATCTGCTGCAGCTAAAGCAGCCGCTCTAAAGATAGTATCGACTTTTTCTTGGCTAAAGTTTGCAAACTCGGCTTGAGCTTTGGCAACGCGCTCAACTAATAAATCAAGCTCTTGTGTATTGGTAACTGTCATAGTGGTTTCCTTTAAAAATATTCAACAAATCAGTTTTGCAAAATATTCTTTGTAAATAAAATTACAACTTTAATGCGCTATTTGCTGTGATGATGACCACAAATGCATAACGGAATGTAATTTTATTACAGTAATAGCTTGTTTTATGAACGCTATATTTTGTTGAATATTTAACTTCCGTTTGTCTAGGCATGTAAACATCACCCAAATTGGCATTAATTCATAACTAAGACCTGTTTTTAGCACCAAAGTAATGCATATATTGCGTGTTCATTCTTTATCTTGTTGCTTACCTTTAGTACGATTTTCAACTAAAAAAGCGATAATTTACAATTGTTTTACAATAGGAATAGTCTGTTTTTTGAACTTTTACATTGATGAAATAACAAATTGAATCAACTATGTTGAAAATATTCTATTGAATTTAAATAATATTTTATAATTGGGTTGCATGTATAAGCAATCGCTAAAGCTTGTTTTGCTTATTTAATTAGAGAATTGTGATTGACATCAATATTTATAAAAGGGAATATGCTCACTGTTAGGGAATATGCTCACTGTTAGGGCATATGCTCACTCGTGGTGCGAATGTTTACTCTAGTTAGTGTAATGTGGTCACTTATCCACGTTATTTGAGTTTTGTAGAACGCTACAGAATGTGATGTTGGATTTATTATTGTGGTTTCAGGTTCAGCACGCTGTAAAATATGGTTAGTTATCTGACTTGATCTGGTAAGGCGAGCATATGAACATAAATACACAATTAATAATATTCGACTGCGATGGGGTTGTGATCGACAGTGAGGTGATTAGCGCGAATGTGTTAATCGAAAAACTTGCTCAATTAGGCGCCTGCATTGATATGGCTTTTGTACAACAGCATTTTCTAGGTTGTCAATTTGCTACCGTCGCCGACAAAGTAAAGCGTTTGCTGGCACTGACATTACCTGAACAATTTGAAGCAGAATATCGTCAGCAACTATTGTCTGAGTTTGAGCGTAATTTAACCGTAACAGACGGTATTAGATCGATATTGGCAGATTTGAAAGTACCGTATTGCATAGCAACCAGCAGCAGTTTACCGCGTACAACTAGCGCATTAGAAGTAGTAGGGTTAACGGATGTGTTTGGTTTGAATGTTTTTACGGCCAGCGAAGTCAAACGAGGTAAGCCGGCACCTGATTTGTTTTTGCATGCGGCTAAACGCATGGGGGTCGAGCCACAGCATTGTTTGGTGATTGAAGATAGCTTTTTTGGCGTTAGTGCAGCTGTCGCGGCCAAAATGAAAGTGATTCATTATATTGGCGGTGGTCATATAGTCGATAACGTTAGCGATGAGTTACACCCAGTGTCACAGGCTTACCCAGAGATTGCTGTACTAAGTCATTGGCAACATTTTAATCGTCTAATGCCAGCGTTAATGCGTTGATACTGAATATAAGGGACAACATGGATAACAAGTCGAATTCAGAACTCGCGCGATTAGAGCAAGCGGCAAGAGCTGCGTGGTTATATTACGTCGCGAAGAATACTCAAGATGAAATTGCCCAAAAATTAGAAGTATCAAGACAGTCAGCGCAACGTTTAGTCGCATTAGCGGTTAGTGAAGGGTTAATTAAAGTCCGTTTAGATCACCCCATTGGTAAATGTATGGAGTTGGGCCAACAGTTAACCCAAGCTTTTAATTTATTGGAATGCGAAATTGTCCCCAGCGATCCTGCTGATGACAGTTCCGTGCACGGTTTAGCGCAATGTGGTGCAGGCGTGTTAGAGCGGTACTTAAAGTCTGAACAACCTAAAACTTTAGCCTTTGGTACCGGACGAGCACTCAAAGCTTGTATCGATGAGTTACCTTCGATGCAATGTCCACAGCATAAAATAGTGTCGTTATTAGGCAACATGATGTTAGACGGTTCTGCATCAGCATTTGATATCGTAGTCAGCATGGCTAATCGAGTGCAGGCTAAGCATTACCCTATGCCATTACCCGTTATTGCGACTTCAGTAGCGGAAAAGCAGTTATTGCATGACTTAGCGCCGGTAAAAAGTATTTTTGAATTAGTTAAACAAGCAGATGCCACTTTTGTTGGTATTGGGCATATGGGCGCAGAGTCACCATTATTGCTCGATGGTTTCATTAATCAGTCACAGTTAACCGAGTTAATTAATGACAATGCCACTGGTGAAATCATCAGTTGGGTGTATAACCAGCAAGGGCAGTTACTCGAGCATTCAATGAATCAATTGGTGATGAGCTCACCGTTGAGAATTGATTCAAATAAACCTGTTTATGGCATTGCTGCTGGTCAACATAAGGTTGATGCAATATTTTCAGCATTGCAAGGTCGGTTAATTAATTCATTGATAACCAATGAATATACAGCTGAAAGAATATTAGCAAAGCTAAAGTAAATGATTAAATAAAATGATGTTTAACATTGAAATTAGATCAATAACGCGTGAATAATTTATAAAAATAATGTGAATATGAATGGGGTTATTATTTCAACTCAATAGAAATAATAAATAGTCAGTAAAGGAGATGTAGTATCACTTTATCATCGATTTTTGGTGAGGGTTTTACTTATTCCCTAAATAGGAATATAAAAATAATGACAATAAGTCAACATGAGGCTTCATTCAAACAAATGAATGAAGAGCAGCTGCCTGTAGCTAAAAATAAATTACATGGTTGGAAACACTTTGCAGGTTTATATGCTGGGGAGCATGTTGCCGCGACGGAGTTTGTTATTGGTGCCACTTTTGTTGCTCTAGGTGCCTCAACTATTGATATATTACTTGGACTATTAATTGGTAATCTATTGGCGATGTGTTCGTGGTGGTTATTAACGGCACCTATTGCTGTTGAAACTCGACTCAGTTTATATAATTATTTAAATAAGATTGCCGGCGACTCAATGACCAAGCTCTATAACTGGGCAAATGTCGTTATCTTCTCGGTGATATCCGCAGCGATGATCACAGTATCGTCGACAGCCGTTCGTTTCTTATTCGACATTCCGGCACAATTAAATTGGTACCCTAGCAGTCTATGGTTTGTGATGATTGTGTTAGCGGTAGGATCTATCGTCGTTGTCGTCGCCATGTATGGTTTCTCTACCGTGGCTGACTTTTCTAAAATTTGTGCGCCGTGGTTATTTGTTATTTTTATTGCGGGTTCATTTACCTTATTTCCAGTGTTATCAAATCATGTGATTGGCAGTACCACATTAACGGGCTGGCAAGACTTCATGACCATAGGTGACAGCTCAATTTGGACTGGATTAAATGACAAAGGTGAACCCGGTATTGGTTTACTTGAAGTGATAGGCTTTGCGTGGGCAGCTAACTCAATTACTCACTTCGGTTTGATAGACATGGCTATTTTCCGCTTCGCAAAGCGTAAAAGTTATGGTTTGATTTCAGGTGTTGGCATGTTCTTCGGCCACTACTTAGCATGGATCTCTGCTGGTATTATGGGGGCAGGTACTGCTGTACTATTAAAAACTACTATTACTCAACTCGATCCAGGTGATGTTGCTTACCATGCTTTAGGTTTTTCAGGCTTTGTGATTATCATTATCGCTGGTTGGACAACGGCTAACGCGAATTTATACCGTGCAGGTCTAGCCGCGCAGTCAATCTTTGTAAACCAATCTCGTGAACGTACTACCGCCATTGTAGGTTTAGTCACGGTAGTGATAGCGTGTTTCCCATTTGTGTTTTCGCAGATGTTACCGTTATTGACGTATGCAGGTCTATTAGTTGTACCAGTGGGGGGGATTGTATTTGCTGAGCACGTGTTGTTCCCTAAAATTGGCTTAACCCGCTATTGGGCTAAGTATCAAAACCTGTCTAAAAGTACACCGGCAATTGCATCTTGGGCATTAGCGTTAGTATTTGGGTTTGGTTTAAATAGTCTTGATATTATTTCATTCTATTACTTATTTATTCCAACATGGATATTCACCATTATTATTTATACTGTATTAGCTAAAAAATATGGTGCCGATTTAGATTATACAGACGCTATATTATTAGATGAGAAAGAACAGCAACAAATTGCCGAATACCAAGATGAAATGGCTAAAGATGATAAGCCTCATGTTGAAGACTGCAGTCAGTTCACCAAGGTATTAAATAGCTTTGCGGTTGTTTCTTTAGTGGTTATTAGCATTCTGGCTGCGAAAGTGATGTTTTATAGCCCAACAATGACAATCTATGCAGAGAATAAATCTTTATTTGAAACAGTTTGTTTTGTCTGTACGATAATTTATTTTAGTTGTTCATATGTTGCTCTTAAACGACATAAAAAAATAAACTCGTAACCGCACTATTAATAACTCAGGGCTAATGGCTGATCTTAATAGCTTAAGCCTAATGATGTTAATAAAACATTAGCCTTGAGTTAGCCGTGTTATTTCATTAGATAACACAACCATCCATATTGTTTAATTATTTTATGAGGCACAATCCACATGGATCATTCTCAAGATTCAAATGTTCAACTGAACACGTTAAACCTACAAAGTTTGTCAACATTACCTGCTAATGTTGATGTGCCGAAATACGATCGTAGCCAGTTAACCGCTGGGATTGTGCATATTGGTGTCGGTGGCTTTCATCGTGCTCATCAAGCAATGTATATCAATGAGTTATTGAAGCAACCTGGTTCTGAGTCTTGGGCGATTTGTGGTGTCGGTTTGTTAGAAGCTAACCGCAGTCTACGTGATGTGCTGGTGAAACAAGACTATCTGTACAGTTTAACGGTACGTCACCCGAATGGTCAGATTGATCATCAAGTGATGGGCTCGATGATTGACTTTTTATTTGCACCAGAAAACAAACAACAAGTCATTGATAAACTGATTCACTCAGACACTAAAATTGTGTCATTGACCATCACAGAAGGCGGTTATAACTTTAATCCTGCAACCGGTGAGTTTGATTTCAACAATCCAGACATAATCCATGATATGGCGAATCCTAATGACCCAATCACCGCGTTTGGTTATTTAACTGCAGCACTTAAACAGCGTAAAGCCAAGGGCATGAAGCCTTTTACCATTCAGTCTTGTGACAACATTCAGCATAACGGCGACATGACCCGTAAAATGCTACTGGCGTTTGTGAATAAAAATGACGCTGATTTAGGCCAATGGATTGAAACGAATGTAGCGTTTCCAAACGCAATGGTTGACCGTATTACCCCAGTGACAACCAAAGCAGACATCGAATATGTGGCTAACACATTACACATTAACGATGAATGGCCAATCACGTGCGAAGCCTTCACTCAATGGGTCATAGAAGACAACTTTAGTGATGGCCGTCCGGCGTTAGATACCGTTGGTGCACAATTTGTCAGTGACGTGACTCCGTTTGAAAAAATGAAGATCCGTTTGTTAAACGCAGGCCATTCAGTATTAGGTTTATTAGGTTCTATACATGGTTTTGCGACGATTGATGAATCGGTATCTGATCCTTTATTTGCAACATATCTGCGTAAATTTATGGACGATGAAGTCACGCCGTTAATTGAGCAACTTGAAGGCATTGATTTAACTCAATACAAAGATACCCTAATTGAACGTTTTTCCAATCCGAACATTAAAGACAGCTTGGCGCGAATTTGTCTCGAAAGCTCAGCCAAGTTACCAAAATTTATCATTGCGTCTATTAATGAAAATATCGAATTAGGCCGTGATACTTCACTGGCCACATTGGTCATTGCTACCTGGTGTTTATACAGTGACAAACGTGTTGATCAGCAAGGGCAAGCGTTAGACATTAACGACCAAATGTCAGCACAGTTACATGAGTTTGCTAGCAGAACAGCACAAGATCCGTTAGCTTTTTTACAGCTAACCGACTTATTTGGTGATCTAAATAATCAAGCAAGCTTTTGTAAAGATTATCGTCAAGCGATTACGGCCTTATATGCACCGGGCAGTGACATTAAATCGATTATGCAAGCAAGATTACAAGCGAAAGGTTAAGCCGTATGAATAGCATATTAATTAATCATAAAGCTAAGGCCGACATTAACATCAGTTGTTTTGGCGAAGTATTGTGGGATTGTTTCCCTGATGGCAAGCGGGTTGGCGGGGCACCTTTAAATGTGTGCGTCAGACTTAATGCCTTGGGCATTAAAGGTTCGATGATCAGTGCCGTTGGCGATGATTTATTAGGTCGCGAGTTACTGAGTTTTATTGACGACCGCGGCGTTAATCGCGACTGTATCGCCATAGATCCCGTTAAAAGCACCAGCACAGTTCAAGTCACTTTAGACAAAAATGGGTCAGCGTCTTATGACATTGTCGCCGATACTGCGTGGGATAATATCGCATTAACGGAAGATATTATTGAGCAAGTTAATCGTGCTGACGTATTGGTTTTTGGCAGTTTAATTGGTCGCAATGATGTGTCTCTCACTACCTTAACCGCCGTAGTTGAATTGGCTTCGTTTTCGGTATTTGACGTTAACTTACGTGCACCGCATTACCAGATTGATAGTGTGGTTAGTTTGATGAAAAAAGCAGATTTTATCAAATTAAATGATGATGAACTGTATGAAATTGCTAAAGCCATGGGCTCGCCATTTAATTCATTAGAACAAAACTTGGATTATATTGCTGAGCAAACCCAAACCAAATACTTGTGTGTCACCAAAGGCAGTCATGGTGCATTACTGAGTGTTGCAGGGCAGAAGTTTTATAATTCAGGTTATTTAGTCAAGGTAGTTGATACCGTCGGCGCCGGAGATTCATTTTTAGGCTCGTTACTGTATCAATTATGCAGTGATAGTAATCCGCAGTATGCGATTGATTTTGCTTGCGCTGTGGGTGCTATGGTTGCTCAGTCTCATGGCGCTACGCCAGTGCTCACGTTAAATGAAATACAAGCGTTTATGCACCCGGTATAAATTGATTGGTGTTTTTGTTAGTGAAGTGTGAAGTGTGAAGTGTGAAGTGTGAAATTTGGGTTATTTCCCCTTTATATAACCCGTTAGCGCTTGGTTGTTATAACCAAGCGCTTTTTTTATCGAAAATAAACAGAGGCAATAAATGTTATTGCTCGCGACTTAACTCCATAATGCCTGCGGTTTTTGAACCAAATAATTGCTGATGTAAGCGACCGGCAAATTCATCGGTCATCCCAGAAATATAATCAGCAATCACCCGCATTGGATTATTATTGTCATTACGCTCTGCTAACCATCGGTCTCGAGTATTAAGCGGTAACAGACGTTCAGGATCCGAGGCAAACGCTTCAAACAATTCCATCACAATCTGTTGGCCCTTATATTCCAGCATCTGGATTTCAGGTTTACGAATAACATACTTAAATACTAATTGTTTCAGTACGTGTAATGCTGCAGCAAAGTCTGGCTCTAATTCGGCATTATATTTTAGTAAGTCTTCGTCAAATTGTGGGTTGGTACTAATGCCAATCGCGGTGACGAAACCGTTGACTAAGGTACCGATAGCATCTTTGCGTAAATGATGTTCATGAGAGAATAGCTTGTCACCAATGTTAGCGATTTCCGATATCAGCCATTCATCTTTGATTTCAGTTAACTGCCCAACGACATCGCGTTGCCACTGATGTTGGTTGACAATTCCCATTACAATAGCATCCTCGAGATCGTGTACCGCATAGGCAATGTCATCTGCCAATTCCATAATCGAGCAATCAAATGACTTATAGCGCGTTTTTAAATGGGGATAATCTACATGTGTATGGCTTTGTTCACTGCTAATAAACAACTGCCTATCCGATTCTGATAATGCCGCTAATACCCAATCAATAATGGGTATATCATCATCAAATAATCCTTTTACCGGTGGCCATTCTGAGGGTTTTAGTTGGCGATGATTGGCTATGTCTGGCCTATTTTGATTGATATACAATTGCGAATACGTTGCTGGGTATTTCATTACCCCAAGTAAAGTACGCCGAGTAAGGTTCATCCCCCATGAAGGGGTATAGGGTTCTAAACGAGTTAAAATTCGAAAGGTTTGGCCGTTGCCTTCAAAACCACCGTGATGGCGCATCATGTAATTTAATGCGACTTCACCGCCGTGGCCAAAAGGTGGATGACCGATGTCGTGAGCCAAACAAATCGATTCAATGAGGCTCATTGAATTGAGTAAATACCTAAGGTCCGGATATTTTCGACGTAGTTGAGCAGTAATGCCAGTTCCAATTTGTGACACTTCTAATGAATGTGTTAGCCGAGTACGGTAAAAGTCATTCATGCCAACGCCAAGCACTTGCGTTTTGGCTTGAAGCCGACGAAATGCTGCTGAATGCAGAATACGTGCGCGGTCTCGTTGATATGGGCTGCGATGATCATTACGGCGCTGTTTATCTTCACCGAGTAAACGTTGCTGCCAACGACTGTTCTGTTCTGTATTACTGGACTCGATGGTGTTATCAGGCATAAAATTCCTTTACAACATTTGATTAATTTCGTCTAAATTCAATGTAAAACTTGGAATAAAACAATCACGGAAATAACCTACGGCAGGGTTAGGGTTGTCGTCTAACATTTGTTCTAAACGTTTACGGGCACTATTAAATTCACTGTTACCGGCTTTTTGTTCTTCTAAGCACTTTAAATATGCGCAGAGAGTATCAGCTGCTTTCACAATGGCTTTGTATTGTGGATCCGCTGCTTCACTGATAAACAGGCTGCGGTAATCGTCTTTAAATTCATCTGGTACCATTTCTAACATTCTCTGTTCAGCTATGGCTTCAATCTTTTTATATTCGGCTTCGATTTCTTTATTAAAGTATTTTACAGGTGTGGGTAAATCGCCAGTTAAAATTTCGCTAGCATCATGATAGATGGCAATGGTTGCCGCTTTATTGGCGTCTAAGTCGGTAGCGAATTTTTTATTGCTGATAATCACTAAAGCGTGAGCAACCATCGCCACTTGTAGTGAATGCTCTTGAACGTTTTCGCGGCGCACGTTATGCATTAACGGCCAACGTTGGATCAGTTTCATCCGAGATAAATGGGCAAATAAATGACTCATGAGACTCCTTACTGCGCTCAATAGTTTGTCTCAGCTTACAGGAGCTTATCAATAAAAAAAAGCGACTGTTCAGTCGCTTAGTGTTTTATTGAACAGATATCTCGTTAAGGTGCTATTGGCGATAGTCTTCCAAGAAATCACCAAACTCGGTGAGCGCTTTAGCCAAGTCTTCTTTATAGGGTAAAAAAACCACTCTAAGGTGATCTGGCTCAGGCCAGTTAAAGGCAGTTCCTTGTACTAACAGAATTTTTTTGGTTTTTAACAAATCAAGCACCAAACGTTCATCATCACGTAAATTAAACTTCTTCATGTCTAATTTCGGGAATGCGTACAAGGCACCTTTAGGTTTTTTACAGCTGACCCCAGGAATTTGATTAAGCAATTCGTACACCGCATCGCGTTGTATGGTTAAGCGGCCGTTAGGTAATATCAGCTCATTAATTGACTGATAACCGCCTAATGCGGTTTGAATAGCATGTTGATTGGGTACATTGGCACACAGACGCATAGACGCCAGCATTTCTAGGCCTTCAATGTAACTTTTGGCCGCTTTTAAATTACCCGATAACATCATCCAACCCACACGGAAACCTGCGGCGCGATAGGCTTTAGATAAGCCATTAAAGGTGATAGTCAGAATGTCATCAGATAAACCAGCGGCAGGGATGTGCTTGGCCTCGTCGTATAAAATTTTATCGTAAATTTCATCGGCGAATAATATCAAATCGTGTTGACGACATAGCTCAACAACCTCTAGCAGCAATTCTTTACTGTAAACCGCACCGGTAGGGTTGTTTGGGTTGATCATCACAATCGCACGTGTGCGGCTGCTGATTTTACTCTTTATGTCATCTAAATCAGGAAACCAATCGGCTTCTTCATCGCAGCGATAATGTACTGCTTTACCACCAGCGAGGTTTGCCGCTGCAGTCCATAATGGATAATCAGGTGATGGGATCAGTACTTCATCATCGGTGTTAAGCAGCCCTTGCATGGCCATTACGATCAATTCAGAGACACCATTGCCTATGTAGATATCTTCAATATCGACGCCAAAAATACCTTGAGCTTGGTAATGCTGCACAATGGCTTTACGCGCAGAGAATAAGCCTTTTGACTCGCAGTAACCTTGGGCACTGGGTAAGTTTAAAATAACGTCTCGAACGATTTCTTCTGGGGCTTCAAATCCAAAGGGGGCAGGGTTGCCGATATTAAGCTTTAAAATACGATGACCTTCGTCTTCTAACCGACGGGCCTCTTTATGTACTGGTCCGCGGATGTCATAACAAACGGAATCAAGCTTATTGGATTTGATAATGGGTCGCATACTACTACTCTCGATAACTAAATACGGCTTAAGTTAGCGAACCATAACGAATTTATTGGCATTGTGAAAGAGGCAAACAAGCAAAATGAATAATAATATTAGTGTTAAATGCTGATTCTGTCAGTAAATTAGCTATCGCTTCAGTGTTAAATGCTGTTTTTAGGTTGTGAATCAGTATGTGTATAGTGTTTGACAACAAAAAAGCCAGCACTAAGTGCTGGCTTTTGCTGAGTTGACTTGTGTTATTACTATTTTACTAATAACTCAAATTAACTGACGCTTAAACGCGCTTCTTGAACTCGCCTGTACGAGTATCAATTTCAATCTTGTCACCGACTTTAACAAAATCAGCAACGGTAACAGTACCACCACCAGTAATGGTAGCTGGCTTCATTACTTTGCCTGAAGTGTCACCACGAGCAGAAGGCTCGGTGTAGATAACTTCACGGACAATGTGAACGGGTAATTCAACAGAAATAGCCTTGCCTTCATAGAAGGTGACTTGGCAAACGTCTTCCATACCATCAATGATATAGTCAGCAGCATCACCTAAGTTGTCAGCTTCTACATCATACTGGTTGTATTCTTCATCCATGAATACATACATAGGGTCAGCGAAGTATGAGTAAGTACAATCAAGACGTTCTAGAATGATATCGTCTAATTTGTCTTCACCTTTGAAGGTTTGTTCAGTGCCAGAATCTAGCAATACGTTCTTTAATTTTAACTTAACGATTGCAGCGTTACGGCCAGAACGAGTTGTTTCAGTCTTCTGAACAACCCATGGGCTGCCATCTAACATGATCACGTTACCAGGACGGATTTCATGAGCAGTTTTCATTTCACTATTTCCTATATATTTAGATTTTTTTTATTTATAGAGCAGTATCTTAGCTATTTTTAACGAATTGAACTAGTCGACTCGCAAGATCTGCTTCATTTAACGCGTTAATTGGCCATTCAATAGCATGTTGCATTAAAGACAAATTAACAGAATGTAATTGTTGCCAGTGCATTACTACCGCGTTTGTATTCCCCTGGTTGAAGGCCAAATTCACCTCAGACCAAGAGGCAGCAATTTCTGGAGCAAGATTATCGCAGTAAATTTGCATAAAAGCTTGTAATTTTACCAAGTGATAATCATCTTCTTGAGGATAAATGTGCCATATGAAGGGTTTTGCAGCCCATTGAGCACGTAAAAACGAATCTTCACCCCGCACAATATTAAAATCACAGCTCCATAGCAAGCGATCAAAAGCATTTTGATCAGTCATGGGTAATATATGTAGGGTTAAGTTACCTATTGTAAATTGTTGACCGGGCATCAAATCTTTAATGTCACAGGGCAATATGCTCGTTAAGCTATGTAAACTGCGTCCTTTAGGGATTAGTGCATGAATTGGGCTTGGCGATGTTTGCCATAATTCACACAAAGCAGCTAAGGCTGGCGTTTCATAACTAAAGACACTGATAACCGTGTCTTTAGCATCTATTCCCTGTAACCCCAGTTTGTTGAACAATGCTAATTTATGTTTTGAGTCAGCTTGCCATTCGTCACGTTGATTAAATAATTCCCGCTCACAGATAAGCCCGCCTGTCTTAGGGGTAAAACCTGGAAAATAGAACCACTTTTTAACCCCACCAGGCTGTGAAGAGGGCAACCCGTGACAACCCTCTACCCAATCTTCAGCACTGAGATATTCAAGGTTTAACCATGTAGGGGCTCGAGAAAGAGGGTGTTGATGTAATTGATTTATGGTGGATTTTATTTGTGATGGTAATTCACAGGCAAATGCTTCAATAACGACATTACCAGCAATAAACTCTATATCTAGTGGGTTATTCCATTGAAATATATTCACACCACTGAATGTTTGCTTCGATTTATGTGGATCTAGCATGGGTAATATATGCGAAAAACTCAGTAAGTCATCGACCCATAAATTGATGGGAATATCATATTCAGCCACCAGTTGCTTAGCCAAACGCCAGGTGACACCTATGTCACCATAGTTATCGACCACGACACAAAAGATATCCCAATGAGGGTGTAATGGGTTGAAATTATTGACTGACATATTGGTGGTTACTTAACCGTTAAACCAAACTATAGACATAAAAAAGCGGCAATAAAGCCGCTTTCAATCACAAAACTAATCTGATGATGTGGGTTAGTCTTCTAACTCAGCTAGACACATTTCTTCATAAACTAGCTTCACCCAGCCGTCAACACGTTCTTCAGTTAGCTCAGGTTGACGATCTTCATCAATCCCTAAACCGACAAAGTGCTTGTCGTCTGCCATGCCCTTAGAGGCTTCAAAATTGTAGCTTTCAGATGGCCAATTACCAATGATAATACCGCCTCGAGCTTCAACGATGTCACGTATCATGCCCATCGCATCAAGGAAATATTCAGCATAATCTTCTTGGTCACCACAACCAAAAATAGCGACTAGCTTATCGGTAAAGTCAATTTGCTCAAGCTCTGGGAAAAAGTCATCCCAATCACACTGTGCTTCGCCGTAATACCATGTTGGAATACCAAACATAAGCAAATCGTATTCAGCAATTTGCTCCTTGGTACTCTTTGCGATGTCTTTAACATCGAGCATGCTTTTACCCAGTTTTTTCTGGATCATTTTGGCTACAGCTTCGGTGTTGCCAGTGTCGCTACCGAAAAAAAGACCTACAGTTGCCATTGTCTATCCTTTAAATATCTAGTTCGCGTTGTGCGATGTTCTAAAAACGTCTCAGTTGTCGAGTTGCTGTTGCAGAATAAATTCGATTAACTGGCTACGGCTGATGTTACTGTTCAAAGCTTGTTGGTTCAAGGCGTCATACAAATCTTGTGACACCTTTAACTCTATTCGCTTTAAACCGTTAGCGCGATCGCGCTGAATTTGGTTACGTTTATTGATCTTTAATTGCTGCTCCCGAGAAAGAGGGTTACTTCTCGGACGCCCACGGCGAGTTTCAGCGGCAAAAAGGTCAATAGTCGTTCTATCTGTTGTTTCTTTTGCCATTGTACTCTTTAACCGATCCCAGAGCCTTCCCAGGTCATCTGAATGATACCTTTTGCAATAAACCCGGCGCAGCCGAGGAATAACACTGCCCAAACAATATATCGACCAAATTTAGGGACTTCACCTTGTTTAAGCACATCATGGATAGCCATGCCGATAAAAAAGAATATCGATGCAAAAAACAAGTTCAAGCCTACTGCTTCAATTTGTTCCATGTATTGGTTTAACATACTTCTACCTTCGCTATTGAGTGTCTGGCGAAAAGAGGGCGCGAATATATCACATCACGATACAATCGGCTATGTTCAAAAAGGTAAATATTAAAAATTTACCCTTGGTTTTGTTCAATAAACTCAGACACGATGCGATTAAAGATCTCAGGCTTTTGTGCATGTAACCAATGGCCTGTACCGTTCAATGTTTTTGCACTGGCATGTGGAAATTGACGCATGATTTCATCACGATGCTCAGCAGTGACATAATTTGACTCACCGCCACGGATAAATAGTGCCGGTTTATCAAAATGATCGTTATCGGTTAAAGGCAAATTCCAACCTATAATACGGTCGTAAGATTCGATTAGCCCAGTTAAATTCATTTTCCACTCAAAGCCGCTGTCTGTGCGTTGTAGATTCTTGAGTAAGAATTGAGATGTCGGCTCATCAATACCGGCGTTGATTAAGTGTGCTATGGCCGACTTTCGAGTGGTATCGCTGTTTAATACTAAACTGGTTAAGCCTGCAAATACGGTTTGATGTCTTGGGCTGTATGCTACCGGCGCGATATCTGCAATCACTAAGCTTTTGACACGCTCTGGGTGTAAAAGAGCCATTGCCATCGCAATTTTTCCGCCCATAGAATGGCCGACCACATGGGCTTGTTCAATCTGCAAATCATCGAGTACATCAATCATGGCATCAGCCAGTTGAGAGTAATCCATGTTGTCCCAATGCTCGCTTAAGCCATGATTGGGTACATCAACCCTTATGACTTGA
The DNA here is from genome assembly GCF_040310085.1 of Shewanella sp. S1-58-MNA-CIBAN-0166. Lineage (NCBI taxonomy): Bacteria > Pseudomonadati > Pseudomonadota > Gammaproteobacteria > Alteromonadales > Shewanellaceae > Shewanella > Shewanella sp. S1-58-MNA-CIBAN-0166. The sequence continues at coordinate 38,011 of NZ_JBEOPN010000023.1, forward strand.
TGTTGTTGCTCAAGCACACTGGCGAGGTTTTTTAGATTATCAAGATTACCAAACAGCCCATGAATAAGCAGGACGGCTTCACCTTGACCAGAAGATACATAATGCATAATTCAATAAGCTCATTGGACATTTAATGCGGAAGATTCTGCTGCAATGAGCCGGTCAAATCAAGTTTTGCTGACACATGTTGCCATAGTTGCTGATATTTTAAACTGCTTTCAAAAAAATATGAGTAATATAGGCCATTAAATGATTTTGTCACTTTATTAGTAGGTTAAGCATGGCTTACACTGAAGCAATATTTTTTTGATCGCATTATTATTAATTCGATCTGCGATCCCGACTTAATCTGATGCCAATGTAATCTTGGCAACAGTAATAGACTGATAGAAAAAGGATGACTCTGATGAAATACATTGAAATTGACGAAGAACTTTATCGCTTTATTGCCAGTAAAACTGAACGCATCGGCGAAAGCGCTTCCGATATTTTGCGTCGTTTATTGAACTTGTCAGTCGAAAATGTCGATATAAGCTTACCTACAGACATTAGTCACCCAAGTTTAGAGTCGCAATCGCCAGTAAATCGTCATCCAGTTTTTGATCAAGCCAAAGCGGCTGTTGAAAAAGTGATCGCTGAGCAAAAGAGTGCCATTCAGCACGTTCCATTAGACGAAGACATTGCAACGTCAACAACTATTGATTTTGATGCCATTGTAAGCCAACACTTATTAAGTCAGCAGAAAGGTGCCGTTGGGCGTTTTATGCATTTATTATCCAGCCTTGAATCCACTGCTCGTAGTGACTTTGACAAAGTGCTTAATGTGCAAGGCAAAGGACGTTTGTATTTTGCCCGCTCTAAACAGGCGTTATTAACGTCAAGTAAATCTTCTAATCCAAAAGAAATCGCATCAAGTGGATTTTGGGTCACCACCAATAACAATACCGCCAAAAAACAAACTATTCTAACAGAGGTATTGGAACATTTAGGTTGTGACAGTGAAAGAGCGAAGAGCATCGCCGAACACATTTAACCTTTGAGTTTTGTCGAAGATTCATTTTTTATTTACTAACTAGGAGACCACTCGTGGCCATTCATCAACGCGCAGGACAGCAAGCTTTACAAACGGATTTAGTGAATATTCCTAAATTGATGAGTCATTATTATCGCATTATTCCTAATGTGGAAGACGTGCAACAAAAAGTGACATTTGGTACATCCGGTCATCGAGGCAGTGCGTTTTCATCGAGTTTCAATCAAAACCACATTTGGGCTATCACCCAAGCAGTTGTCGATTATCGTCATTCCGCCAATATAAGCGGGCCAATGATTGTGGGTTTTGACACCCATGCATTGTCTTATGCAGCATTTATGTCGGTGGTCGAAGTATTAACTGCAAACCAAGTTAAAATGCTAATTCAACAGCATGATGGTTTTACCCCAACACCAGTGGTGTCTCAAGCGATTGTTCGTGCAAATTCGTCAGCACCTGCTGCGTTAATCGATGGGTTAATTATTACTCCTTCGCACAATCCTCCACAAGATGGTGGCATTAAGTACAATCCACCTCATGGCGGTCCTGCTGAAGGTGAAATTACTAAAATCATCGAAACAAAAGCCAATGAATATCTTGCCAATCAACTCTCAGGCGTTAAAAAAGTTAATTACGGTGTCGCGGTTAAATCGGGTTGGATTGATGAAGTCGATTTTATTGCACCTTATGTTGAATCTCTTGCTGAAGTCATTGATATGGAGGCGATTAAAAAAGCCAACATTCGTATAGGTGTTGATCCTTTAGGTGGGTCGGGTATTTACTACTGGGAGCAAATTGCCGCTCACTATGGTGTAGATATTACCTTAGTCAATGATAAAGTTGATCCCACATTTGGCTTTATGCCATTAGATAAAGACGGCAAAATCCGGATGGATTGCTCGTCTCCTTATGCCATGGCAGGTTTGTTAGCGTACAGCGAAGATTATGATTTGTGCGTCGGTAATGACCCGGATTATGACCGTCACGGTATTGTGTGCCCTGGCTTTGGGCTGATGAACCCTAACCATTATTTGGCGGTGGCGATAGACTATTTAATGACTCATCGTCCACAATGGGCTGAGTCACTCGCAGTGGGTAAAACCTTAGTATCAAGTGCAATGATTGATCGTGTTTGTAATGCGTTAGGTCGACAATGCTTAGAAGTGCCTGTGGGCTTTAAATGGTTTGTTGATGGCTTAGCAAATAGCACCATTGCATTTGGTGGCGAAGAAAGTGCTGGTGCAGCGTTTTTAAAACGTGATGGCAGTACCTGGTGTACTGATAAAGACGGCTTTATTTTAGCATTACTAGCGGCTGAGATTTTAGCCGTAACAGGCAAAACACCTGCACAACGCTATAAAGAGTTAACCGATCAATTTGGTGAAAGTTTTTACACTCGTATCGATAGCCCAATTAGTCTTAAGAAAAAAGCTAAGTTTGAACAGTTAAATCGTGACAGCTTTACCGACACAGAATTAGCGGGTGAGGCGATTACAGCAATATTAAGTCATGCGCCTGGTAATAATGCGGCGATTGGCGGGATTAAAGTCACTACCGAAAATGGCTGGTTTGCTGCGCGTCCATCAGGTACTGAAGCATTGTTTAAAATCTACGCCGAAAGCTTTATTAGTCAGCAGCATTTGGATGACATTATTACTCAAGCACAGACTATGATTGATCAAGCTTTGAAAGGTTAAGTTAACTGTTACTTGTTTAATAAAAAAAAGCACTGATTTTCAGTGCTTTTTTTGCTTCTATTGATGCGATTTTTTTGTCAGTATGGCTTAACTGTTCGTTGTTAATAATTAATGTTAAGTCATTTCAAGGAAGATATTAATGAATAAATATATGTCACTACTTTCTTTACCTGTGATTATTTTATCGGGTTGCCAAACTCAAACTCAAACTCAAACTCAAACTCAAACTCAAACTCAAACTCAAACCGTTCAAGTACCTCAAGCCGTGTTTAATACAAAGGTAATCACTATTGAAAATTCTCAACTCAATCAATATTGGTCATTGGAGCAGATTAAACCTGTAATGTTAAACAAACGTCCTGATTGGTTACCAAGAGGTGCAGGTAAGGGCGAATATTATATTACGATTGACTCAAACGGTAACGAAGTCAGCAAAGAGCTTATTAGCTCGCAGCCAGAGGGCTGGATGACGCAAGCATTAGTCAATAAGATGCCAAAACAGCAGTATGTGCCAGCGGCATCGAATATTAAGCGAGTACCAGTGAAAGTGAAAATGGATTTTGAAGTAAAGCGTATGAATTGATCTTGAGGTTACTTAACTTGTATTGAGCGATTTAACCAAATATAATTCGAGGGCAGAATAATACATTCCGCCCTCGATATTATTTTACAAACTATACATTATGACTAACCGTCGTCACTAGGCTAGGTCAAACCTGTCTGCATTCATTACTTTAGTCCACGTTTTAACAAAGTCTTTAACAAACTTCTCTTTTGCGTCGTCTTGTGCATAAATCTCTGCATACGAACGTAAAATAGAGTTTGAGCCAAAGACTAAATCAACTCGAGTTGCAGTCCATTTCACTTTATCAGTGCTGCGCTCCACAATGTGATACAGATTTTTACCTGCAGGCTTCCAGTTGTACGACATATCAGTTAAGTTGACAAAAAAGTCATTTGATAACACGCCAACATTGTCGGTAAATACACCGTGTTGACTGTTGTCGTAGTTGGTTCCTAATACTCGCATACCACCAACCAATACTGTCATTTCATGCGCGGTTAGCCCCATTAATTGAGTACGGTCGAGCATCATTTCTTCTGGCTGAACGATATAATCTTTCTTTTGCCAGTTTCTAAATGCATCGTGTAGAGGCTCTAACACATCAAAAGACTCAACATCAGTTTGAGCTTGCGTTGCATCGCCACGTCCGGCAACAAAAGGCACCGATATCTTAACGCCAGCATCTTGAGCGGCTTGCTCTACTGCGGCTGATCCTCCAAGCACAATTAAATCTGCAATACTGACCGGCTTAGTTAGGCCTGCTTGAATAGTGGTTAACACCGCTAATACTTTTTGTAACCTTGTCGGCTCGTTACCTTGCCAGTCTTTTTGTGGCGCTAAACGAATACGTGCACCGTTGGCTCCGCCACGAAAATCTGAACCTCGGAAAGTGCGGGCACTGTCCCAAGCCGTAGCCACAAGTTCAGCAATACTTAATCCACTGGCCAGAATCTTAGCTTTAGTGTCGGTAACTTCTTGTTCGGTTAAGCTGTAATCAACTTGTGGAACAGGATCTTGCCATATTAACTCTTCAGCAGGTACATCCGTGCCTAAATAACGACTTTTAGGACCCAAATCTCTGTGGGTAAGCTTAAACCAAGCACGAGCAAACACATCCGAGAAATAAGCTGGATCTTGATAAAAGCGATCTGAAATTTTTCTATACTCTGGGTCCATCTTCATCGCCATATCAGCGTCGGTCATGATAGGACTTAGGCGAATCGATGGATCTTCAACATCAACAGGCTTATGCTCTTCTTTGATGTCGATAGGCTGCCATTGCCATGCACCAGCAGGGCTCTTTTTAAGTTCCCACTCGTAGTTAAGCAATAACTCAAAGTAGCCATTGTCCCACTGAGTTGGGTTGGTTGTCCAAGCGCCTTCAATACCGCTTGTTACCGTGTCACGGCCAATACCGCGGCTTGTTTTGTTTAACCAGCCTAAACCTTGGTCTTCGAGTTCAGCCCCTTCAGGAGCGGCTTCGAGCTTTTCTGCACGACCATTGCCGTGACATTTACCGACAGTGTGACCACCAGCAGTAAGCGCGACGGTTTCTTCGTCATTCATTGCCATGCGTTCAAAGGTGACACGAATGTCTTGTGCGGTTCTCAGTGGGTCTGGCTTGCCATCAGGACCTTCAGGATTGACATAAATTAATCCCATCATTACGGCGGCTAATGGATTTTCGAGATCTCGTTCGCCTGAATAGCGGCTATTGGGTGTATCGCTTGTTGCCAGCCATTCTTTTTCTGAACCCCAGTATATGTCTTTCTCTGGATGCCAGATGTCAGCACGGCCGCCAGCAAACCCAAAGGTTTTTAGGCCCATAGATTCATAAGCTATGGTGCCAGCGAGAATGATCAAATCAGCCCAAGACAACTTATTGCCATATTTCTTTTTAATTGGCCACAGTAATCTACGTGCTTTGTCTAAATTGGCGTTATCTGGCCAGCTGTTGAGTGGCGCAAAACGTTGGTTACCTGTTCCTGCACCGCCGCGACCGTCTGCTATACGATAAGTACCAGCAGAGTGCCAAGCCATACGGATCATCAGTCCACCATAATGGCCCCAGTCGGCTGGCCACCAATCTTTGCTATCAGTCATGAGTGCGTGGAGATCTTGTTTTACCGCAGACAAGTCGAGGCTTTTAAACGCCTCGCGGTAATCGAAGTTAGGATCCATTGGATCGGTTTTATTGTCATGCTGATGAAGAATATCGAGATTAAGTGCATTAGGCCACCACTCCATAACGTCGCTCGCGACTGTGGTATTGCCGCCGTGGTTTACTGGGCATTTGCCTTGGGTTTGTTGTGCTTTGTCCATGATAGGTTCCTTTATCACTAAAAATAGCATAAATTTTATGCATCACTGGATTTCTATAACAGGCTAACTGACTGTGACTACGAATGAAAGCGACTTTTTTCGGTCCGGCTAATCGATTTTATTGATGAATAAGATTAGTCATGCTGACTGTTAAAAATCGTTCGATAATAGAACAGTATGTTGATAGAGATTAGGCCAATAATTTGGTGTAAGTCATGATCCAAGTCATTAAAGACTATGATGCTAGACTGCGGTGCTCATTGATTGTTGTACTTGAATATAGTGGGCAAAAGATGACATGGGCATAGGTTTACTATAGTAGTAACCTTGGGCGAGATCGCAACCGAGTGATGCTAGTAATGTCGCCGTTTCACTGTTCTCTACGCCTTCTGCTACAACATTACAATTTAAGTGTTGGGACAGAAAAATGACTGATTTTACTATTGCCAAGTCTGCATCGCTATGATGGATACTGTTGATAAATGAACCATCAATTTTAATTTGGGTAACAGGAAGGTCACGCAGTAGTTCTAGCGAAGAAAACCCCGTTCCAAAATCATCAATACTGAATGCTCCCCCCGCAGCGGTAATCTGTGTCATCGCATCTTTAGCTTGTGCAACATTGGTCATCATTGCACTTTCGGTTATTTCAAACATTATCTTCTGCGATGAGTGATTGCCGTTAACAAGTGACACACTTTTATTGATTAGGGTTGGATCTTGTAAATCTTTAGTGGACAAATTGAGGTGGATACACAAAGACAACCCCAAGGATTCAAAATGCTCAACGTCTTTTGCAACTTGTTGCATTACCCAACCGGCTATTTGGTTTATAAGGGTAGTTTGTTCGGCAATATTAATAAACACACTTGGGGGCGTGTAACTGCCATCTGGACGAGGCCAGCGAATAAGCGCTTCGACGCCGTAAAGGCTGTTGTCGCGAAGATTAATGATAGGTTGATACCAGAGTTCAAACTCCTGTTGTTCAATCGCGCGTTTTAATAAAGCACTGATATTCACTTTTTCGGCGGCATTGGTTTCAAGGCTATGATCATAGGTGGTATATAAGGTGGCTAGTTTTTTACTTGAGTACATAGCAATATCGGCTTGCTGTAACAATTGACCTATTTCACTTGCGTAGCTGGGATAGTGAGATAATCCTACGCTAGCGCCCACTAATAAATCATAACTCTCAATGCAAAATGCCTTTTCAAGCGCCTGGTGTATAGCGTTAATGGTGTGTTGAACCAGAGCTAATTCTACTTGAGTGACAATGACAGCAAATTCGTCTCCGCCAAGTCTAAATAACGCTGCATCATCGGGTAAGTGTTCAGAAACACTCTTACCGACTTCAATTAAGAGTAAGTCACCATAATAATGGCCTAAAGCATCATTGACTTGTTTAAAACGGTTTAAATCAATCAGCAACAGGCTGAATGGCAGTCCAACATCGACATGATGACTTAACGAGTTCATTAAATATTGTCGATTAGGTAGACCTGTTAAGCTATCGTGCAGCGCATTACTGCGCTCATTGATGACTAATTTTTCGACTTTAAGCAAACTCATTAAACTCAGTCGAGTGACCAACACAACAAATCCGCCACCAGAAAACATGATGATGCAAAAAATGACATCTGATATTGCCAAGTCAGATTGTTTACACAGGTAATAAAAAACCCCTGTATAGCCCAGCACGAAAAAGATGATCAATCCTCTAAGCACTCGCCAGCCAGTATTATTGTCCTTAACACAAATTTTGTTTACTGCTCTTAAACTAAAGACCAGCATACAGAGTCCTAAAATAAGCATTGATAAAGCCAATATCTGCAACAATCGCTATTTCCTGTGGTAAGAGGGGAAGGATAATCGATAAAACGAGCGAGCTGTTGTTAAAGATTGCTGTAAAATGTTGTTGTGAAGGTGTGTTGTTCGTGTAGATTTATTAAGGACAGTGTATTTAAAATAGCGTAAAAAAGGTGCCTGTTAAGTAAATGGCTAACCCAAGATAGGTTAACCATTTAAATACTAGTGTACTAATGTTGTTTTTGCGTACTTAAAGTAGAAAATGAAATCAATTATTTAACGACGATTCTCATCATATTTAGTCATTGCACGTTGAGGTATCAAACATCTAACCGCGCAATGACATCTTGCCTTATACAGAATCAATATGTATTCATTAGCCGCGGTAACCAAATAATTTTTGTTCCATGATGGCTTTACTGACGGCCTCGGGTACGGCGTTAACCCATTCCCCTTGACCGCGACAAATTTGTTGTAAAATTTCTCGAGAAAAAATATTAAACAAATCAAGATTGCTTGATTCAATACTGGTGATAAAGCCGTTATCAAGCACGTGGCGGAATAAATAACGCAAGTTACTAGGCACACTGACATTGGTTAAGTCATTTAGCTCGCCTTTTTCATCCCGCTCTGGGTAGACAAACAAACGCGTATTATCAGGAAATAACTTACCAAAAGCTTCAAGAATGCCGCCTTCCATGCCACGATAATATTCTTCATCAAAAATTTGTTTAATGTTAACAATGCCCACCACAATGCCAATTTGTAATTGGGTGTACTGACGAAAATAAGCACGTAATGAAAAATAGCGGGTGTAATCAGAAATCATTACGTTATAGCCTAATAAGTTAAGCAATTTAACCCGTTCCATAATGTCCTTCTCGGTCATATTGGCATCTTTACCGTGTAAGTCATTCAGTGATATTTCTGCGATTAACACGGTATTTTTATCGGTTACCCCTTCTAATGTCGAAAAGGCTTTGTAGCCTTGCTCAATCATATCGACATTAAGGTTGGTAATGGGTTTAAATGAACCACGAATGGTTAACACGTTCTTTTTGTACAGCATATCGGCAGGTACCGCGACACTGCCATCGGCTTTGAACATAATCGCGCGAGTTTTCCAGCTGCGAATAAGATGAATATTCTTGGCTTGATTGTCGACATCTTCAAAGTAGGGACCTTGAAAGTCGATACAATCAATTTCAATCCGATTGGCTTTTAGGCTGTCGGTTAACGAATCGATAATCATTTTTGGATCTTCAAAATAATAATAGCTGGCGTAAATAAGGTTTACCCCTAAAATACCCAGCGCTTGTTGTTGTGCTTCAGCGCTGTCATCGAACATGCGTACATGGACAATAATATTAGACGGCTCAGCACCAGGGTACATTTGAATACGCACCCCGCACCATGCATGACATTCGTTTTTACGATTAAAGCTCTTGGCTGAGACAGTAGCTGCATAGGTAAAATATCGTGAAGACTTAGAGCGAATGGCTCCAACACGATCGACCACTAAATCAAACTCTTGCTCCATCATCGCTAGCACACGAGCTTTACTGACATAACGGCCATCTTCTTGGACACCATAGATGGCATCTGAAAATTTCATATCGTAGGCCGACATGGTTTTCGCTATCGTACCCGCAGCAGCGCCAGCCACAAAAAAGTTACGTGCGACTTCTTGTCCTGCACCAATTTCAACAATAGTGCCGTACTTTTTTTCGTCTAGATTTAAACGAAGGGCTTTTTCTTTGGTGCCACGCGAACTGACTTGCTTATCCATATTATCTCCACACGATAAAATATTCATATCTTAAGGTTACGGCTAACAATGTTATAGCAAGTTGAAATATGCGCTAGTGCTGAAAGGAAAAATGTGTCGATATAATGATGACTTTACGTTAATTGTTACTTTATTGATGTTTATAGTGGCATTTTTACTCAGGTCGTCGATGCAGATGGCCAGAATCATTATTTTTAGATTAAACAGAAGATAGCCGCCACAGTTTTAACAAAATGTGGTGGCTATGGTGATGTTATCTCGAGTCCAGGCTATCTCTCGTACTGGTTATCTTGGGACATCCATCATGGTTTGCAAAAACACCGCCGAAAAAGGCGCTTTTTGTTGTTTTTTAATCTGTGGACTTAACCCATTTTCAAATAAAACAAATAAATAATCATGACCATTACTGACATTAACTCGTCCCGCTAAGTTTGCAATGCCCAACATACTGCCTGTTTTAGCAAACACATGGTTTTTCAACGGTGATTTATTGAAATAGCGTTTATAGCGTAAAGTGCCACTAACACCAGATTCTGGTAACAACTCGAGTAAAAAGTGGTACTCAGGTTGTTGGTATAGGGTGGTGAGTACACTTAATACGTGCTCAGGTGTGAGTAAGTTATAACGCGACAAACCAGAGCCATCGGCGATGTTTGCATTTGATAAATCGATGCCAATAGAATACAGAATGGTTTTTAATGCTTGGCCACTTCGGGTAAAATCACTGGGTGCTTGATAATAAACCTCACCCAATTTTTTTAATAAACTGTCGGCAATTAAATTATCTGATTTAAGCAACATGGTTTCGAGCAATTTAGGCAATGCTGCAGATTGGTGGCTGGCGATCACTTGTCTTTGAGCCATAAACTGCGGTTCTGTATTCATGTTTCGTGCTGTAATGGGTTGCTGATGCACAATGCCTAAAGAAGCCAATTGTTTGGCTACGATCTGTTGCGCGTACAGTTGTGGTTCGGTAATGGCTATTGCCAAAGGCAATGATTTAGCGCCGACATGGCAGCCACTAAGATGATAGCGATTATTATCGAAACGGCTTAACGTTAACTGACACTGTGGTACTGATTCTGTTAGATATGCAGGAAGCACAACCGCATCGGTTAATGTCTTCACTGTGGGCTTAGCAACAGATCGGTTGATGATTGGGGTGACAAAATAAGCATCATTGGTGATTTCAATGGGTCGGTTTCCCATCATGGTGATGTTGGCCACTTTATTGTAGCCAGTTGTTGCTAATCGACCATAGACACAATTTTTATCAATGATGAAAGGCGATATTGGCGCTGCGTAGCAAATCCCTAAATCATCCCATACCCAGCCAGGTGCCTGCAGTTGGCTATCTTGCTCACTGGTTAATACAATATTGCCCGTCAGTTCAGTGATACCTAGCAGACTTAAAGAGGCGAGTAACTGTCGCAAATCTTGATATTTTAAGGTTGGGTCTCCACTAAATTCTATGTAAATGTCGCCAGAATATATGCCATTATCAATTTGGCTTTTATCTAAAGGTTGCTCTGCTAACATAGTTAAACGGGTTTGATAGGTAAAGTCTTTACCGAGTTGTTTAGTTGCAGCCAATGCGGTTAACAGTTTTTGAACGCTGGCAGGTTGCATTAACGATTGGTTGTTGTACTCAAAGACTGTTTGTTGAGTCGTCATGTCCCACACTGTGATGCCAAGCTGTGAATGTGTTGGTTTTAGTAACTGGAGCATATTATCAAGATACAATGCTGCAGGTTGCTGGGTAGTACTATCACTATGAATTGTTTGTGGCTGACTGAGTGCTACTTGGTCGGGTGTTTCTGCTGCGATTGCAACATTCAACAGGCTTGTGATAATCAATGCTCCTAGCAGACATAAGGCTTGCGTGAACCGCAAAGAGGGTTGTTCATAAAAGAAACGAGGCTGGGGGAGACAAAAAAGAAGGGAATTCATAAAAGCCTATTGTGAGAGTTCAGTAACGATAGGTTATGTTAGCTGATGATATCCTTAGCTGATATGCATTTGATGTTTTTTTGGTTATATTTCCTCATTTATGATAATTAGAATTAATGTTTAACTCATTATCATTGACGCTTTAGTTGACTAGTTAGCAAGCAATCTCGCTTTATTACGCAAATTATCAACAAAAAAGCGTACTAAAACCGCAGCTAAGTAAGAAAAATCTTGCTCATCACCTTGTTAGTCGGTAATTTCTATCAGCTTAACAGAACGCCAAGCTCACTAATCTTCAGAATTAGATGCCTCAGAGCTGCAATAGTTCTATTTTGCAGCATATTGTGGTGTGATATAAGTTGATTAGAGCGGATAGACAGACCACGATAGACCATTCAGCAATGATATTTATAATTGTAAAGGTTATCTCGTTAGCACTATCGATATTGCGTTAAAAGAAACATCATCAATTGAGGTTGACGTTACTTATTCTGAAGTCACTTATTCCCTCAATTTATCTGTAAGCATGGCATGTATTACTTGCTAAACAGTTGAACAGCGTACTTACAATTACAATATATCGCTGTGATGTTTTTTAAATTTGATCCCATTACTGATTATGGTAATGGTCACCTATTTTAAGGAGGATGCCTTGCTGGATAAGCTAGGTGGTATTGCCCTAAATGCAGATGCTGTGTCTTGGTTGCTTAAGCCAAAAGATTTTAAGCAAGCCTTACTAACTAAAATTGCATCGGCAACATCTTCAATTTACATCGCAGCATTATATGTTGAAGATGATGAAGCTGGCCGTGAGGTATTGCAGGCGTTATTAGACGCAAAGAACCAAAACCCACAATTAGATATCAAAGTGTTAGTGGATTATCATCGTGCACGCCGAGGCCTAATAGGTCAAAAGGGCGACAGTGGTAATTATATTTTATATCGTCAATTAATGGACCAAGCAACGCATCCGTTTGATATTGTCGGTGTGCCGGTGAAGTCTCGCGAATTTATGGGTGTACTGCATCTTAAAGGCTTTATCATCGACGACACTGTTATTTACAGTGGCGCGAGCATTAACAACATTTATTTACAACAGCAAGAAAAATACCGTTTCGATAGATACCATGTTATCGATTGTCCTGAGCTGGCTCGCAGTATGCGTGACATGATAAAGCAGAATATCGTTAGTGATCCTGCCGTAAGTGTATTAAGTCAAGCTGCAGACAATGAAGATAACCCTGAAAAGAACGATGTAAAAAGTTTTAAACATCGTCTATCTCAGGCCCGTTATCAGTATACCTCTACCGCAGTGGGTAACCGTGTTACGCCATTGATCGGTTTAGGCAGAAAGAACAACGGATTAAATGACACTATTGTTAAGTTAGTCGATGAATCAACTAAAGAGTTGTTTATTTGTACGCCTTATTTCAACCCGCCAACGATTTTAACTCGTGCATTAGCAAGACATCTGCGTGATGGCAAAAAAATAGATATTGTCGTTGGTGACAAAACGGCGAATGACTTCTACATTCCGCCGGATCAAGATTTTTCAACGATTGGTGCGTTGCCGTACATGTACGAGCAATCACTGCGTAAATTTGCCAAAAACCAGCAATGGGCTATTGAGAACGGACAACTGAATATTCATTTATGGAAAGATGGTATTAACAGTTTTCATTTGAAGGGCATCAGTGCCGATAATCGAAAGCATCTGATAACGGGTTCGAACCTAAACCCACGCGCGTGGGCATTGGATTTAGAAAATGGCTTATTATTGCATGATGACTCAGGATCTTGGAAAGAGTCGTTTATTCAAGAGCAGCAATATATCTTGCTACACACTGAGCGATTATTTCATTATAGCCAAATTGATACTTTGCAGAAATACCCTAAACCGGTGAAGAAAATAATGAATCGAATTCGCCGTTTAAAAGCAGACTTTTTATTACGCCGTATTCTATAATTTCCTCATAATACGTTTATCAGTTCATCACCAGCATTGGTGATGAACTTTTTTCATCTTAGAGTTGCAGAATGTCAGAATTACCGACTAAACCCACTAAAGCGCCAATTCATGCGGTTCACCGTTTGCATGAGTATCGGAAATCCTTGTCGACAAAGCCCTTTGGCGCGCGAGGAAAGAAACTTATTAGATGTAATTTGTGCCTCTTGGGTGAATTATTTTGCACCTGTAAACATCGTCAATACTTGAATACCAACACCAGCTTTATGTTGATTATGTATAACGATGAAGTATTAAAACCAACCAATAGTGGTAGGCTGATTGCCGACTTAATTCCTGATACCCATGCGTTTTTGTGGACTCGAACCGAGACCGATACTGCAATGTTGGCCTTATTGTCTAATCCAACTTATCAACCATTTTTAGTTTTCCCACAACAATATATTGAGAACGATCAAGTCGTCGTTGAGCAAATAACGGTCACTTCGTTGACGACTGAGCAGGGCATAACCAAAATACCTTTGTTAGTTATGCTTGATGGCAGTTGGCGTGAAGCCATTAAAATGTATCGTAAAAGCCCGTATTTACAACAAATGCCAGTGCTTTCATTTGCACCTGAAACCTTAGCAACCTACGCTCTGCGTAAAGGCAGCCATGATTTTCAACTGGGCACAGCAGAAGTCGCGGCAATGGCATTAACCGCAGCTCAAGAGCCTCAAAATGGTGTAGCATTATCGACTTGGTTTGATTTATTCGTAGAATCTTCCTTGCTTGGGCGTAACCGTCGGGCAAAAGAAACCTTAACGCCAATTTCTGAGTTTATTGATGCTTTTAAACATGCATTACAGGCTAGTCATGAGGGCGGTAAAAAATAGCTTAATCGGCGCCAAACGGTTGCATATTGTGTTAAATTACGTGATGCTAACTGAACGTTAATGGTGTTAGTTATCGCTATTAGGTTATCAATTTTACCTAAGCAACATTCTAATCTGCAGGATTTTATTAAGGATCGTTTCGTACACATTATGGAAGAGTTGATAAACAGTGCTAGAGAGATAAATACTAAAAAATTAGTTGTTTTGTGTCGTCTTGAACCCGGTTGTTTGGGACCAGATGGTGCTGAGCATATCAACACTTTTTGCCAGGTGGCCGAGCGAGCATTAGTAAACTTAAATGCTGATGTGTGTCATTGGTTTCTTGCGCCTCGCTTAGACAAAAGCTTAATAGAAATTCAATACAGCCTTGCAGGTAAGGTGTTGTCTCGTGATAAAGCGGTTAAGTTTATTAGCTCGTTTGATCAAGACCTTGATGACATAGAAGAGCGTTTTGAAGATAAATTGACCCAATTAATTAATCAATATATTGCCCGTAAACGGTAAATGTAGCTCATGTGTTTTAGATTCCTTTCATAGCACTTTAGCCTGTACTTTAACTCTCCCCATAGTGCTAAGGCTTACCGTTTTATCAATTATCGTATAATCCTATGTTGTTTGGGGTTAATAACAGGATTTTATATGACTCCCTCAGCATATAGTGACGCAGCAACTTCTGACGCCGCTCCAACATTTTTCGATCAACAGACGCTACACCAATTGTTGCAGCAACAATTTGGTTTTACTGAGTTCAGAGAAGGCCAACAAGCCGTTATTGAAACCATTTTGGCCGGTCATTCTGCGTTAGCTATATTTCCTACCGGTTCAGGTAAGTCCTTGTGTTATCAGTTTTGTGCCCAACAGTTACCCAACCTAACCTTAGTTATTTCGCCTTTGCTGGCTTTAATGAAAGATCAGCTGGCATTTTTAGCCAGTAAAGGCATCGCCGCCGCCAGTATTGATTCAAGTTTAACTTATGAACAAACGCAACAAGTGATGCGCGATGTACGAGATCAACGTACACGAATTTTGATGGTGTCAGTTGAGCGTTTTAAAAATGAACGTTTTAGGCAATTTCTTAAGTCAGTCCCTATTTCGTTGCTGGTGGTTGATGAAGCGCATTGTATTTCAGAATGGGGACACAATTTCAGGCCTGATTACTTAAAAATCCCTCAATATTGCCAAGAATTTTCAATCCCTCAAAGTTTGTTATTAACAGCGACGGCAACTGAGCAAGTAAAATTGGATATGGCTAAACGTTTTGGTTTGATACCAGAGCAGGTGGTGCAAACCGGTTTTTATCGGCCGAATTTAGATTTGTCTGTTGTCGCGGTTAATCAGCAACAAAAGCTCACTCAGCTCGCGTATACCGTTAAAAACTATCAAGGTGCTGGCATAGTATATGTAACCCTACAGAAAACCGCTGAGGACGTTGCTGCGCACTTAATCAGTCAAGGGATCAATGCTGCTGCGTACCATGCAGGTATGGATCAAACTGTTCGACAACATATTCAACAACAATTTATGCAGAACCACATTCAAGTGATAGTGGCGACTATTGCTTTTGGTATGGGCATTGATAAATCAGATATTCGATTTGTTATCCATTTTGATTTACCTAAGTCGATTGAAAATTACAGCCAAGAAATCGGTCGAGCAGGGCGTGATGGTTTGCTAGCCCATTGTGTGACGTTAGCAAATTTAGATGGATTAAATACTGTTGAAAATTTTGTTTACGGTGATACACCTGAAGCAGATAATATAGGTCAATTATTAGGCATTATTGCAGATGAAACCGAAAGTGGTCGCTGGGAAGTACAAGAAACGCCATTGTCCACAGCATGTAATATTCGTTCATTGCCGTTGAAAACATTATTTGTGCAGTTAGAACTTTTAGGCGTGATCCGCCCAAGCTATGCTTATTTTGCTGAATTTAAATATCGGTTTGTCGAAGACCAGCAAGCCATCCTCAGTCGGTTTAACGATCAGCGCCAGCAATTCTTGAGTCAGGTATTTGCCCATACGCAGTTTAAAAAGGTGTGGGGACAACTAGATTTTGACAGTTTATATCAACAACATGGTTGTGAACGACAACGAGTTGTTGCGGCATTAGACTATTTAGCTGAACAGAATTTGATAATTCTTGAGACAAAAAAAATCACTCAAGTGTATGATGTACAACAGCAGGCATTAGCGACACCGCAGCAATTACAACAATTGACCCAGCAACTCAGTCAATATTTTAGTGAGAATGAACATAAAGAGATTGTGCGGATTGGTAAGCTAGTCGATTTTTTTGAACTTGATCGTTGTTTAAGTGCAAATTTAGCTCACTATTTTGATGACCACTCGGTGCCACAAGTATGTGGTCACTGCAGCGTTTGTCGTGGGCAAATTGCCGTCTTATCCAAACAGGCTGTGGCTCCGTTACCAGACTCGGCCACAGTGACAACATTGCTTGAACCGTTAATTTTAGTGGCTCGAGCAAAATCGTTACCCACTCCAACCATTGCCACGCAGGCTAAATTTCTTGCTGGTATGATAATGCCAATGTTTAGTCGTTTGAAAGTTAAACAACTAGATGGCTTTGGACGTTTTAGTGCTTATCGATATCAAGATATTCTGGATACTGTTAAGAAGGTAAATTCATGAAACCGGTTCCTAAAATACTGTTAGAGCGACACGGTGAGTTAATACAAAGTGAAGGCGTGACGGTGGTGTCCCATATTCAACGGCAAGTTGGAGAATGGGTGGTTCAAACGTTAATGATTAAAGATTGCGATGTGCCATTTAAATACAAGCGACCTCAGCGTTTCAAGAGTTTGTTAGATCATAAAGTCAATTTAATTTACTACCCGGCAAAAGAAGTCGTTGGTGGATTTGAAATTGAAATAATGCAAGTGGTTAGGGTTCGCCGTTACTAATTCTAATCGATTAAGCTCAGCACACGATTGTCTCGGTGTGCTGAGTATTAAGAGTGGATCATTTGAGCTTTTCTCAATGTGATTCAACAATTGATGTGCCATTTTCATATCACGTTTCCAAGCATGGCAATATCGTCGCTTAGCCATTGTACAAGTGTAGTATCATCTCCCGCATCAATCTGCTCGACTAATGTCATTGCGCTTGCCACCGCCAACCACATTGGCCGTTGGGCAGGGTTCAACTAACCCTAATCAAATACCCATAAATCGTCAACAGATTAACAAGGTAGCCCGAGAATAAAGATAAACTCTTTGCGTCTAATCATTATTGGCCACTAAACACAAACTCGCTCGCAGTTTTCCACACTCTATATCGTAAGTCGGTGCCTTCTGGTAAATAAAACACTTTAGGTTGACGGCTGTCATAGCGTAATGTCAGTGCTTCATTAAGCACGATAAACTCAGCTGATTTAGCGTTAGTGCACATCATTTTGGTTGTCGGACCTTGCATCACTTTTTCGACCAGGTAATAGACATATCCCCAGCCGGCTAATGATACTTTGTCAATGTCACCGATGAGCTTGGTCTTATTACAATCGACGATTTGATTTTGACCAATTTGCACTTCAAACATGTAATCTTGCTCATTTTTCAGTTCAGGCAAGGTCAGTACATGTTGTACCATGCCCTCAGTGGGGGCTGGATACATTTTACTGGCTCGTTGCGGCTGATATTGACTGACATCCATAACCGTAGTGTTAATTTTCAGGGTGTTCAGATAATGATTGTCAACGGGACTGGTAGCTCGCGATCCAAACGAGATGACACCGGCACAGATGACCGTAACCGTCATCACGAATTTTATGGTATCTGTAACACTGATTCGTTTCATATTCTGTCCTTTTAAAATGCATGTAATACCATCTCGCATAAAACGGCATTGTATTGTCCGTATGCACACACAAACGCTAAGGTATAGTGTGTACTTCTCACAATTAATCCCAGAAAAAGAGGCCAAATCGTCTTTTACTTACCAATTGCCTTGTGCATATAATTCATATCAGGTTTGGCATCAAACAATCCAGCTTAACCTTATTTACTCGCTCTTTCGTCAGAGTTGTATGAGTTAGTTAGTGTAAACGCTGCTTGGCATGAAAAGGGTTAAAATGATTATTTTTTATTTACGCTTGTTTATTGGACTACATCAATAATTGAGTTTAGTTCATAAGTATGACATAACATACTGATAACCTTTGACACATTGTATTTATTAATAAGGTATCGCCTTCGATGCATAATACCCAAAATCTTGAACAAACCTCGCATATACTGCATTTAGCGTTACCTAAAATGGCAGACTTAGCTATTCCTGTCACGCCAGAAAACTATGCTATTTGGTTTGATTATTTTGCTGAGAGCAACCTTAATCTAAAACGCGCAATTGACGGTTTAATTGCTAATGGTGTTCAATTTACTCCCGAAGTTAATTTAGGTTTATACAATCGATTTATTGAAGAACAATCACCAGAAATTATTGAAAACGTCCAAATCGAAACTCAAATTCTGATTAACAGCTTACTTAATAAGATTGAGCAGTTAAATGTTGGCACGGAATCTTTTTCATCTAACCTCAATCAATTTGGCGAAAAGCTGCAAACAAATCCTAATGCTGATGAGCTCAATCTTATCGTTGGTTCCATTGCCGCCGAAGTTGATCAAGTCATTGCTAATAATCGCCAAATGTCTGCGAGCCTCGAGTCATTATCTGAAGAAGTTGCTAACCTTAAAGACGAAATGGAAAATTTGAGTAAAGTGGCTATGACGGATGAACTTACATCGTTAAAAAACCGCCGCTCTTATGAGCTGTTTGCCGCAGAGCAGATGACCAAGTTTGTCGACACTCAAACGGTATGCAGTTTGTTGATGATTGATATTGATAATTTTAAGATGTTTAATGATACTTTTGGCCACTTAATTGGCGATAAAGTGTTGGCTTATGTGGCTTTAGCCATGAAAAATACTGTTAAAGGCGATGATTTGGTTGCTCGCTATGGTGGTGAAGAGTTTGTGGTAATGTTACCCAATGCCAAGCTTATCGATGCCGTAAACGTGGCGGAAAAAATACGTGAAAGAATTGCATTAAAACAGCTTTCTATCGGTAAAGAAAAGAAACAAAACCTGGGGCATATTACCGTTTCTATTGGAGTGGCCACTATTCAAACGGGTGATGATGTAGATACCTTATTATCGCGTGCTGACGAACAACTTTATATTGCAAAAGCTGCCGGCAAAAATTGCGTCAAATTTGGTTAACATTAATCGGTGGTTTTACGGTGCGATGCTCTTTTAATTTGCTTGTTTACTGTAACAAATGTTTGCAGTAACAAATGTTTCGGTAACCAATATTTGATTTAAAAAACGTTAAGCCCACAACGAATCAACTTTTTAGCGGTTGACCCATGTGGGCTTATGTTTATCTGCTGTTGATTACATTTAACACAACCAAAATGTTATTGCGCTTTTGGTTGTAAATCCATGTGCATCTTTATTAAATGTTCTTCCATATCAAATGATACGGTAAACCCAAGTGACTTGGCGAGGTTAGCCATACTGCGGTTTTCAAACATGGTAAAGCCCGTTAAATACAGTGTATTGTTGGTTTTATAGTAAGCAATCAGTTTTTCCAGTAGTAACTTGCCTAAGCCAATCCCTTGATAATTACTGCGAACCGCCATAGCAAACTCGGCTTCGGTATTATCTGGGTCGATAGACGCTCTCACAGCCCCTAATGTTAGCTCTTCACCATCCTCTGTCATTGTCGTCGCAATAAATGCCATCTCACGCGAATAATCAATTTGAGTTAATACTGCCATTTCTTCATGGGTCATGCGTGATCGCACTCCAAAATAGCGCTTGTATCTGTCTTCATCACTTAACGAATTATCAAAATCTAAGTGTTTAGGCTCATCTTCTGGCAAAATAGGCCGTAACATTATCTCAAGACCATTTTTTAACGTGGTAGTTTGTTCTAATTCTTTTGGATAGGGCAAAATCGCTAAACGGTTAATGTTGTCTTGCGGGGTGGCATGAAGCCGCATATTGACATCTAACAAGGTGATTTTCTCACCCGCGGCCAAAACAGGATTAATGTCTACTTCGGCAATTTCAGGACAATCAATAATTAAGTGAGATATTTGAGTCAGCATCACGCATAAAGCATTCATGTCTAGACCGAGTGGCAAATGACGGTCTCGCAGCTTATGGGTTTTAAGTGCTTGAATCACCATATAACGAGCCAGTGCCATGTTTAACGGTGGCAGTGCAACCGCAGCGTCGCGTGTTGGGTCCCATTCGGATCCACCTTCACCTAAACAAATTGCCGGACCAAATACAGGGTCATTAATTACCGACACCCTAATTTCTTGTGCTCCTGCGGTTAATGCCATTTTTTGAATAATTAATCCGTCAATTTTGGCTGAAGGATTAGTTTGATGCACCCGGTCAATAATAGAGTGGGCGGCGTGACTGACATCTTCATCAGAGGCTAAATTTAGCACTACACCGTGCACATCAGATTTATACAGTAAGTCTGGTGATTGCACTTTTAACGCCACAGGATAACCGACCTGGTTGGCGACATTAACCGCTTCATCAACATCTTTTACAAATCGAGTTTCAATGGTATTGAGTCCGTAAGCACGTAAAATATCAACGGCTTGATGGGTTTCAACCACTGTTTGACCATTAACCAAAGCGCGTTGTAATAATAGTCGTGCCGCTTTGCTGTCAGTCGGAATATTATCAGGTATCGACTGCGGTACTTCTTGGAGTAGCTTTTGGTTACGACGGTATTCGACCATGTGCATAAATGCTCTTACGGCACCTTCAGGGGTTCGATAGGTCGGAATGCCAGCTTTGGTAAACCGTTTACGGGCCAAATAAGCTGAGTCTTCACCGCTCCAATTGGTGAGCATATTGATTCTATTGCGGTTAGGGTGTTGATTGATTGTGTCGATAATACTGTTAGCAATATCAACACTTTCACCTAATACAGATGGTGAATGTAGCACCAAGATAGTGTCAGTATCGTTACTGCTCATAAGTACTTTTAATGTATCTGCATAGCGTTGGCTGTCTGAATCACCAATCATGTCGATAGGATTTTGTTGTGACCAAGTATTGGGTAAAATAGCATTCAGTTCAGCGACGGTTTTTTCTGACAATTGTGCCAGTTTGCCACCTTTAATAATCAACTCATCCGCGGCCAATACAGCAGGGCCGCCGCCATTACTCATAATGACTAATCGTTCACCTTTTAATGGGGTCGAATGAGCAAGGCTTTCTACCGCAGCAAATAATTCAATTAAATCATTTACTCTTAACATACCGGCACGTCTAAAAGCGGCTTCATAAACGGCATCGTTGCCACCAATACCACCAGTATGGAGCATTGCGGCTTGCACACCTTCACGGCTGCGACCTGATTTAATCACAAAGATGGGTTTATTGCGTGAGGCAGCGCGAGCGGCAGATAAAAAGTGACGTTTTTCGTTAATGGAATCGATATACAGCATGATAGCGCTGGTTTTACTGTCGCGGCCTAAATAATCGAGTAATTCATCAAAGTCGATATCGGTGGCATCACCGAGTGAAATAAACGACGAAAAGCCAATACCTTTGTTGTTGGCCCAATCGAGTACCGTGGTGCAAATGGCTGCTGATTGCGACACAAATGCAATTTTGCCTACGTTGGCTCCAGCGTGCGCTAAACTGGCATTGAGTCCAATAGGCGGTAAAATCATTCCCAAACTATTGGGGCCTAATAAGCGCATGCCGTATCGTTTGGCATATTGTTTGGTGAGTTCAAGTAAATTATTACCTTGCTCGTCAGTTTGCGATGCCATGCCAGAGGCCATAATAATCGCAACTTTACAGCCAAATTGAGCCAAACGTTCAACAATACTGGGCACTCTTAAGGCGTTGGTGCAAATAATGGCTAAATCAGGTTTGATCGGTAATGCTTCAATATTGGGGTACGCCAATACACCCATTACTGCGGTATATTTGGGTGTGACAGGCATTATTGGCCCAGAAAAACCGCCTGATAACAGGTTTTTCATGATTGCTTTACCTGCACGCTTATTGCCGTTAGATGCGCCAATGACTGCCACCGAAGTGGGTTTAAAGAGTGCATTAATGCTGCGTTGACTCATAAAATGTGACCTTAGCTGGCTGGCAATAAACACGGTTGTTAACACTAGATTAGCATAATATTTTATCGAATAACGATAAAGAGATTATTTTAACAGACGGGCCATTTTGTGAATAAAACCAATTACTCACTTAATCATTGGTAATCAATTATCTCATCAAAAAAAACCATCGATAGACTCGATTTCAGAGCATTGTCTCGGCCATAAAAATGCAATAAAAAAGGGCCATTTAGGCCCTTAGTCATTGTCGGTTTCATTGTCGTTATTATTGCTGCTTTAATGTTGTTCGGTTACAGATATCGTAGACGAAGGAGCTGGGACGTAAATATTGATGACCTTGCGGATCAATGCTTTACCGTCTTCAATAGCAATATACAAACATGGAATGAGACATAAAGTTACCACAGTCGCAAACAACACCCCAAACGCTAATGAAACAGCCATTGGGATTACCATTTGAGCTTGCATACTGGTCTCAGCCATAATTGGCACTAGACCAATGAATGTTGTCAATGAGGTAAGCATGATAGCTCTAAAGCGTCGGCAACCTGCATTGAGCACGGCTTGTTTCATCGGCACACCCGCTTTGCGGGAGTTATTGACATAATCCACCATCACTAGTGAGTCATTCACCACAACACCAGCAGCGGCAATAATACCAAACATCGATAGCACACTTAAATCGATGCCTAAAATGATGTGTCCCATTACGGAACCGATAACCCCAAACGGAATCACCGACATAATCATAATAGGTTGAATATATGAGCGCAGTGGAATAGCCAACAAACTATAAATCAGCAATAGCGATAAAATAAAGTCACGCATTTGTGTATCTGCGCTGTCTAATTGCTCTTGAATACTGCCAGATACTTCACTGTGGACGCGTGGATACTTAATCAGCAACTCTGGCATAAAGTTATCACGGATATCTTTAGCCAATTTAAACGGTTCAGTTTGATCTGCATCTACATTGGCCCACACGTTAATGGTTCGGTTACCATTTTCGCGGCGGATACTGTTTACGCCTTGCACGACCTTGATTTCCGCAACTTCAGATAAGGGTAACTCTGCACCTTGTGGGGTGTTAATCATCACATCTTGTACCAATGCAATTGAGTTACGCTGCTCTTCAGGGTAGCGCAGCATCACTTTGATTTCTTCGCCATTACGAATGATACGTTGTGCTTCAAGACCGTAAAAACTATTACCCACCTGTGAGGCGATATTGGCTAAGGTTAAGCCCAATGCATTGGCCAATGGCTTTAATTGGAACTGCACTTCTTTAGCACTTGACTGGCGGCTGTCGTTTACGTCGCTGACGCCTTTAAGTGAATTTAGCTTGGCTTTTAGAGCTAATGACGCTGCAACCAACTGACTTTCATCTTTACCTTCAAGCCTAAAGCTAATGTCACCGTCTTCACGACCGCCACCCATTAAACTGTCTTGAACGCTAAACGATTTAACCCCAGGAATTTGTGGCATTGCTTTGCGCCATAAGTCTGCTAAAGCAAAGGTATCCATTGGTCTGAGTGATGGATCGACCAATTTAGTCATCACTTCAGCCGTTGTTTGCCCTTTAAGATCGACCTGCATGTCAGAAATCATTTTCTGGCCATATTGCTGCTCAATCTTTTTATCAACATCATATAATGTCTGCTCTATGGCCAGTGCGGCCGCGAGCGTCGATTTTTCTGATGCATCAACGTTCATTTCAACGGTGACTCGAGGAAAGTCGTGTGGAATTTTTGGTTGACCGATAAAACGAACCAAACCGCCCATATAGAGCCCAACACATACTAAGATCAAGCTAATAAACAACATGATGACTGCGTAACGATACTCAACCGCTAATTCAAGGGAAGGGCGATAGATAGACTTAATAAATTTCGTTAAACCGCGATCAATTTTACCTTGAACAAAATTAACCCCATTACGTAACCAATCTAATGGGTTTTTTGAACCAGGTTTAACAATGGTTGGTTTTTTCATGTGCGCCAAATGCGCAGGCAAAATCAACTTTGATTCTATTAATGAAAACAATAAACATAAAATAACGATAAAACCGATTGCTTGCCCAAATGCTGATGATGGGCCATCGTCCATGGTTATCGGTAGGAAAGCGGCAATCGTGGTCAGTACCCCGAATGTAGCTGGCATAGCGACTTTTTTAACGCCACGGATAACGCTGTCAATACTTTGGCCGTGTTCTTCTGATTCACTGTGGGCACTTTCACCCATTACAATGGCATCGTCGACCACGATCCCCAGCACTAAGATAAAGGCGAACAAGCTGATGACGTTAATGGTCACATCAATAAATGCCATTGGCATAAACAATAGGGTACCGAGGAAACATACAGGCAGTCCCATCATCACCCAAAAAGCCAATCGAACTCGCAAGAACAAAGCCAGCATGATAAACACTAATATCGCACCACTTTTCATGCTGTCGAGCATCAGTTGTAACCGGCCATCCAAGTAGTAAGTCATGTCTACCCAAGGTTCAAGTTTGACTCCTTGTGGTAATATTTTTTGCTGTTTATCGACAAAGCTATTAATGGTATCTGCCACATCAGTAATACTTTGATTTTTACCCGCGCCAATGAAAAAGGTAACTGAATTTTTACCATTAAATTTAGAGTATTGAATACCTTCTTCAAAGCCATCATTTACGGTGGCAATATCACCTAATAAGATTTTGGTACCATCATCTAGTGTCAATAAAGGCAGTTGTTCAAACTCGTAACCCACATAGGCTTGATTCTGAACGCGTAAATTGATGTAACCATTTTCTGCTTTGATTTGGCCTGCAGACATATTGCGTGAATAGCCGCGAACAGCCTCAGCCACATCATTAAACGTTATCCCAAACTCACGTAAACGGTCTTTACTGACTTCAATACCAATTTCATAACTTAAGCCGCTATAATATTCGCTAATGTTGACCCCAGGCAATTGCATGATTTCATCATTAATGCGCTCGCCTAAATCTTTGAGTTGCTTTTGGTTTAAGTCACCATAAAGGCTTAAATACATTACTTCTTGGCGAAACTTAATCCGTTCAACTTTTGGGGGCTCCATGCCGCCTGGAAAGGTTGAGATGGAGTCAATTTCAGACTTAACCTCTTCAAGTACGACTTGTGGATCATATGAGTCTTCAACCTGAAAATATCCCTGCGCTATATTACGATTCGAATAGGTAATAACCCTTTTTAAGCCTTGAACGCTTTCTAAAGCTTGTTCAATTTTAATGGTAATGCCTTCTTCCACTTCTTGTGGTGCAGTACCTGGGTAAACGGCGCTAAATTGAATCCAGTTAACTTCAACGGCAGGGAAGAACTGTTTACGGATTGTATTGGCGGTCAACAGACCACCGAGTATGATAATGATCATCAACAAGTTTGCCGCAACGCTATTGCGGGCAAACCAGGCGATAATTCCTTTGTTAGTATCGTCCATGATGTTTATTTACCTTCCATCGCAAGTTCAGTTTGTTCTGTTTCTACTGACTCATCTTGTAAGATTTTATCTTCAGGCAGAGCAAGTTGCATACCTTCTAACGGGTAATCAAGCGCTGATGTTATTACTTGCATTCCTGATTCAAGACCTTCGGAAATCACGACATTCGCGCCTTCTTGGCGAATAATGTTAACAGGTTTATAGCGTAAGGTTTTGTCGCTATCCATCACAGCAACTAAACCATTTACAATCAAATGACGCGGAATAATGGCCACATTACCGGCATTACTGCCTTCAACATAGGCGGTAACATAGGTGCCAAATCGTAATTCATTTTTATCGCTATTAAGTCCGTATGGATCGTCTATTTCGGCAACCAGGTATGTCATCCGGCTTTTGCTGTCTACCACGCCTTCACTGCGAACAATTTTTCCTATCCACTCTTGTTTGCTTCCGGCAAAGTTGCCCGCTAATCGTACTTCAGCATGAGTGCCTTTTTTATCCAAATACTGCATTTCTTTATCGGCTAGCGGTAAGCGAATTTCTGCTGTATCAGTATTGTAAACATGACCAATTTTGCTGCCAGTGGTGACGTATGCGCCTAAACCGATTTCACGGCTGGATATGAGTGCATCATACGGCGCGCGGATAACCGTACGCTCTAAATCGCGTTGTGCACGTAATAAACCCGCTTCAGCACTTTTTAGTTTGGCTAATTCTTGTGCTAATTGCGGCTTGCGCAAACTAAGATCAGTTGGCTTACTGCTGGTTATTTCGGCCCATTCACGTAAGGCAACTTCAGCATTGGCTCGTTCTTGTACCATGTTGGCTTTAGACGAGGCTATGTTTGCTTGAGCATCTAATAATCCAGCTTCATAGTCACTGGGATCAATTTTAGCTAAAACATCACCTTTTTTAACAAAGCCACCTTTGACGAATTTATCGGCTAAATAAATAATTTCACCACTGACTTGTGCGACGAGTTCGGTGTCGTATTTTGCCGCGACAACACCGTATGAACTGACAGAAAAAGTCATCGGTTTATATTCAAGTGCTTGAACAGACACTAAAGGGGTGGTATCAACTTCAGGCTTTTCTTCAGGCGGTTTTTTTAGTGCAGCAATGCCAACTAAACCGGCTATTCCAATACCTAATACTATGATGGGTAATATTATTTGTTTTTTAGTAGCCACAATGCTTCCTTTTTATAATCCGATATTTTTGCAGTAAGTTCATTTCATACCACCAATAGTCTTTTTTCTACTGTATATGTTAATCGATATGTTTAGTGTTTGTTGTTTCATTGTGTAAACTTGTGTGTCAACTACTTGCATGTGATCTCATGACATAAAACCTTTAGGGAACAGATATTGTGCAGATTGAAAACACCTCTAGATTACAACTGTCATTAATGACTCTTAATGACAGCGCACTATTATTTGAACTAGACCAAGATGAACGAGTCATGCACTTTCTTAATGGCGGCAATAAAACCACTCAGCATCAGATAGATACGATCATGTTACCTAGATTGGCTCAATATTTAAATCCGCCAAAAGGTTGGGGATTATGGAAAGTCCATGCGCTCGATTGTGACGCCAATGACCAACACGGGTTAAGCGGCGAGTATTTAGGCTGGGTATTAGTCAGACCGATGCACTTTTTTACCCAAGCACAACCGCATAACTTAGAGTTAGGTTGGCGGTTTAAGCATATTTGTTGGGGTAAAGGGTATGCTACAGAAGCTGCCAAAGCGGTCATGGATGCTGTCAGTGAGCCTGATGACGTGACTCATGTGAGTGCGATAGCAGTAGAGGAAAATATTGCCTCAATTGCGATTATGAAAAAACTCGGTATGACGTTTCAACATAAAAGTATTCACCGCGATCCTTTAGGCGATACTGAAGCCGTGTTTTATCAAAAAGCGGTGTAATGTTTTTTAAGGCAATAAAAAAAGCAGCCTGAGCTGCTCTTTTGTTGTATTACATACTGTCGATTACTTTTTAGCGTCTAAATAACGCTCAGCATCAAGTGCAGCCATACAACCCGTACCGGCAGAAGTGATGGCTTGACGGTAATGTTGATCCATCACGTCGCCACAAGCATAAACACCTTCAATACTGGTTTGAGTCGCATTGCCTTGTAAACCACTGTTTACTTGTAAGTAACCGTGATTCATTTCTAATTGACCAGCAAAAATACCAGTATTAGGGCTGTGACCAATCGCAATAAACACACCAGCGACTTCTAAATCGGTCACTGAACCATCTTTAGTGCTTTTCTTCTTAAGCCCAGTCACACCCATCTCGTTACCAGTGACTTCTTCAAGTGTTTGGTCTAGGTGTAAAATGATATTACCGTTCGCAACTTTATCCATTAAGCGATTGATCAGAATTTTTTCTGAACGGAAGCTGTCACGACGGTGAATTAAGTGAACTTCAGAAGCTATATTACTTAAGTAAAGTGCTTCTTCAACTGCAGTGTTACCACCACCAACCACCGCAACTTTTTGGTTACGATAGAAGAAACCATCACATGTTGCGCAGGCAGAAACACCACGGCCCATGAATGCTTCTTCAGACGGGAGGCCTAAATATTTAGCCGATGCGCCAGTAGCAATAATGAGTGCATCACACGTAAACTCGCCGTTGTCACCTTTTAAGCGGAAAGGTCGCTCAGTTAGGGTCACTTCGTTGATGTGATCAAAAATAATTTCAGTATCAAACTTCTCAGCGTGCTTTTGCATGCGTTCCATTAATGCTGGACCAGTTAAGTCTTCAGCATCGCCTGGCCAGTTTTCTACTTCAGTCGTAGTGGTTAATTGACCACCTTGCTGCATGCCTGTAATCATCACAGGATTTAAATTTGCACGCGCAGCATAAACAGCAGCGGTATAGCCAGCAGGGCCAGAACCTAAAATTAGTAGGTTAACGTGACGAGCTTCACTCATGATTTTGTTCTCCGATAACATGCCTTAAGCAATTTGCATGGGATTGTATGGAATTTACTACTGCGGGTAAAGTGAAGTTGAGTGCAGGAAATCGATTGAGCTAATCTATTGTGTAAATATTCCGTTTCAGGTGAGGTAATGATACACATTAACTCGCTTGAAACGGTTACTTGTCGTTCAACGAACGATTGATTGTTTGTTAGGTTTAATAAACCAAGTGACAGGTTGGTAAATTATTTTTTTCTAAATAATTCTGGTGGTATTCCTCGGCAATTTGGAATGTTTGTATCGGTACAATTTCAGTCACAATATGACGCTGTCCCCATTTACCGCTGCGTGCTAATGCCAGCTTTGAGCTTTCAGCTTGGGCTTTTTGCTCTTTATCGTGAAAAAAAATCGTGCTGCGATATTGAGTACCAATGTCACCGCCCTGCATATTCAGCATGGTTGGGTTGTGATTTTTCCAAAAAGTGTCCAACAAGTCGTCGTAACTGACGATTTCTGGATCAAACTCAACTTGAACCACTTCTGCGTGACCAGTTGAACCCGTCTTCACTTCTTTATATGTGGTCGCACTGTCTTTGCCACCCATGTAGCCACACGTTGCGTTACTGACGCCGTTAATTTCACGGAAAAAATATTCAACACCCCAAAAACAGCCTGCACCAAATGTTGCTAACGCCATGACATACCCTTAAAACAAATTATAGAAGTCTAGATGGCTACAATTGTGTTGAATATTGTGTAGTTTTGCAAGCAAACTTTTATTAATAAATAAATCTAACATATGCCACCAATAAAATAGCGTTTGGCTATGATAGAATCCGCGACAATAGGCAGTAATAGTTAACATCGTTTTACGTCAAAGTTAACTACGCCATATAATAATGAGACAAGGAGTTGATAGTGTTATCTGACCTGATGATAAACCATGATTTTTTAGCCTATACCTTAGCCAATCCAAATCAATTACCTGAAGCATCTGATTTTATGTTGGCAGATCATACCCGTGTAGATGTATGGGATACGGGAGTGATTGTATTTACTCCGGCTAATGCAACCAAAGATATCGTGCTGTCTTGTGCTGTGCACGGTAATGAAACTGCACCGATTGAAATCTGTAATCAACTCATTAAAGATTTGCTCAGCCAACGAATTGTTGCCAAGCAGCGAGTGATGTTTTTAATTGGTAATCCGGCCGCGATCATCAATAAAACCCGTTTTATTGATGAAAACATGAATCGTCTATTTAGTGGCGCGCATTCTAAAGGCGAGGGCTTAAGCCATCCGGAGCGTCACCGAGCAAAAGCGTTAGAGCAATACGTGGCAGACTTTTTCAATGCCAATAATGACAATCAGCGTATTCATTACGACTTACATACTGCTATTCGTGCTTCTAAGCATGAAAAGTTTGCCATATACCCATACCGTCCTGGCCGTGCTTTTAGCGGTGAACAAATTATGTTTTTGGCGGCATGTGGCGTTGATACTATGTTGTTTCACCACGAACCAACAACGACGTTTAGTTATTATTCGTCAGAGCAATTTCAAGCAGATGCTTTTACTGTGGAATTAGGCAAAGTAATGCCATTTGGCCAAAATGATATGAGTCGTTTTGCACAAACTCATACTATGCTTGAAAAGTTGATTACTGAAACTGAGTTAGCACCTGTTGAGTTCGACCCTAGCAAGGTCAACTTGTATAAGGTATCGCGCTCTATTAACAAGCACTTTGATAATTTTGAATTTAGCTTTGCAGGCGATGCAGAAAACTTCAGTGCCTTTAGTCAGGGCGAGGTATTAGCGACAGAAGGCGGGAAGCAAATCACAGTCGAGCAACCATTAGAAGCGATCGTATTTCCTAATGAGAACGTGCCGGTTGGCCAACGTACGGTGTTATGTTTAGTACCCGCGTTGAACGAAACTATTATCTAGTCGTAAAGCAATATATACATGTCAATCGCGAGTAAAATGCGTTTACAGTGAGAGTAAGTATTGATAGGTAGTTTACGTTAACGTAATGTCTACTCGCATAGTATAAATAGAGCCATGTTTATGTTGAACATGGCTCAACAATAACAAGAGCATAATATGAGCAACGCACCACTGACCAATGAAACAGTGCACCGTGTCAGCTTCTTAGACAAAGCGTCATTGCACATCCCCATCTTGCGTATTTTGCAAGCTGATGGCACCACTTATGAAAGTGCGGTTCTACCAGTAATCGACAAGGCTCTGGCCGAAAAAATCTTTGATACCTGTGTTTTTACACGCGTATTAGACGAGCGTATGTTGGGTGCGCAGCGTCAAGGACGGATTAGTTTTTACATGACCTGTACCGGTGAAGAAGCCTCAATTATTGGCAGCACAGCCGCGCTTGATAAAGACGACGTCATTTTGGCTCAATATCGTGAGCACGCCTCATTGCGTTATCGCGGCTTTACGACTGAACAATTTATGAATCAAATGTTCAGTAACGAGAAAGATTTAGGTAAAGGTCGCCAAATGCCGATTCATTACGGCAGCCGTGAACTCAACTACCAAACTATTTCATCACCTTTGGCAACTCAAATTCCACAAGCCACAGGTGTTGCTTATGGCATGAAATTACAAGGCAAGCGTAACGTTGCCATTTGTTATTTTGGTGAAGGCGCAGCATCAGAAGGTGACTTCCATGCTGGTTTGAACATGGCCGCAGTGCTTAAGTCTCCGACCATCTTTTTCTGTCGTAACAATGGTTATGCTATTTCAACCCCAACTGAAGAGCAGTTTGCTGGTAACGGTATAGCCAGTCGGGGAGTTGGTTACGGTATGCATACCATTCGTGTAGACGGTAACGACATGCTAGCGGTGTTAGCCGCCACGCAACAAGCTCGTGCCCATGCACTAGAACATAATGCTCCAGTATTGATTGAAGCGATGACGTATCGTTTGGGCGCGCATTCTTCATCAGACGATCCATCTGGTTACCGTTCAAAAGAAGAAGAAGCCAAATGGCAGCAACACGATCCAGTAAAACGTTTTAAATTATGGATGGTTAACAAAGGCTGGATAACTGAAGCCGATGAAGCCAAGTTATTTGAACGTTATCGCGAAGAAGTATTAGCAGCGGTTAAAGTAGCTGAAAAGTTACCTATTCCGAAACTAGATGAAATTATTGAAGATGTGCTTGATAAACCGACTCCAGCATTGAGAAAACAGCTTAAAGAGCTGAAAGAACACATTGCTAAGTATCCAAAAGCCTATCCAAAAAGCGCAGGGAGACTCTAAACCGTGGCTCAAATGAATATGTTACACGCCATCAACGAGGCGTTATCAATAGCCATGACTGCCGACGAGCGCATGGTGATTTTTGGTGAAGACGTTGGCCACTTCGGTGGTGTTTTTCGCGCGACTTCTGGTTTACAAGAGCAGTTTGGTCGCGACCGTTGTTTTAACACGCCGCTAACTGAACAAGGTATTGCTGGTTTTGCTAATGGCCTAGCATCTTATGGCATGACTGCTGTTGCAGAAATTCAGTTTGCTGATTATATTTTTCCGGCATTCGATCAAATCGTTAATGAATCGGCAAAATTTAGATACCGCAGTGGTAATCAATTTGATGTGGGTGGGTTAACCTTCCGCACACCATACGGTGGTGGTATTGCCGGTGGACATTACCACTCTCAATCACCTGAAGCCTATTTTACCCAAACGCCTGGTTTAAAAGTGGTTATTCCGCGTAATCCAGAACAAGCTAAAGGGTTGTTGCTGGCGTCTATTCGCGATCCAAACCCGGTGATTTTCTTTGAACCTAAACGTTTGTACCGCGCATCTGTTGGCGAAGTTCCAGCCGGTGACTACGTTATCGAATTAGGCAAAGCACAAGTGGTTAAGCAGGGCAGTGATATTACTGTTCTGGCTTGGGGCGCACAGATGGAAATCGTCGAAAAAGCCTGCGAACGTGCCGAGAAAGAAGGTATTTCATGCGAAATTATCGACTTACGCACTATCGCTCCATGGGATGTTGAAACTATCGCAAAATCAGTGACCAAAACAGGTCGTTTACTGATTAACCATGAAGCGCCATTAACCGGTGGTTTTGCTGGTGAAATTGCGGCAACTATTCAGCAAGAATGTTTCTTATCGCTTGAATCACCGATCAGTCGTGTGTGTGGATTAGATACGCCTTATCCATTGGTGCATGAAAAAGAATACATGCCAGATGAGTTAAAGACCTTCGAAGCCATCAAGGCCACAGTGTCGTTTTAGGAGTAAGGTATGATTAAAGATTTTATTTTACCCGACATCGGCGAAGGTGTGGTGGAATGTGAATTAGTTGATTGGTTAGTTAGCGAAGGTGACATTGTCACTGAAGATCAACCGATTGCTGATGTAATGACAGATAAAGCCTTAGTGCAAATTCCGGCGCCCCATGCTGGAAAAATTACCAAGCTTTACTACGCCAAAGGTGAAATCGCCATTGTGCATCAACCATTGTACGCAGTAGAAATGGATGGAGATGACAACGATAGCGTCATTGAAGCCCCTGTAGCTGCCATGACACCGGTTAACGATTCAGCTGTTAACAACAGTAATGCTGTTACGGCCACAACCAGCAGTCAGTCAAACATTGAAGAGTTCTTATTGCCTGATATCGGTGAAGGGATTGTTGAATGTGAATTGGTTGATTGGTTAGTCGAAGAAGGCGATATCGTCGTTGAAGATCAACCCATCGCTGATGTGATGACCGATAAAGCCTTAGTGCAAATCCCGGCCATGAAAGCCGGTAAAATTGTCAAACTGCATTATCGTAAAGGTCAGCTTGCTAAAGTGCACTCACCTTTATTCGCCATTGAAGTAGAAGCTGAAGTTAATGCTCCGTCAGCTCCTGTTGAAGTGGTTGAACAAGCACAAGCAGCTGCGCCACAAGTTAACCTTGAACCTGTTGCACAAGGTAAAGCTTTAGCTAGCCCAGCCGTTCGCCGCATGGCACGCGTACTGGACATTAATATTGCTATGGTTGTTGGCACAGGCAAAAATGGCCGAGTTTACAAAGAAGATATTGAACGTCATCAGCAAGGTGGTCATGCCACTCAAGCTGCAGCAAGCACAACGCCAGTGACGTCAACGAGTCAAGATAATGCTCAAGCTGGCAGTTCTGTGAATAGCGGCATAGTGAGTAATGTAACGGCGAACGATCGGGTTGAACCTATCAAAGGCGTCAAAGCTATTATGGCGAAAATGATGGTTGAGTCAGTATCGACTATCCCTCATTTTACTTACTGTGAAGAGTTTGACCTTACCGAACTCGTTGCCTTACGTGAAAGCATGAAGCAACGCTATTCAACTGACGAAGTGAAGCTGACCATGATGCCATTCTTTATGAAGGCCATGTCATTAGCGATCACAGAATTTCCGATATTAAATAGCCAAGTTAATGCAGATTGTACCGAACTCACTTACAAGTCTCGTCATAACATTGGTATGGCCGTTGATTCAAAAATGGGTTTATTGGTACCGAATGTTAAAGACGTACAAAGTAAGTCTATTTTGGATATTGCTGCTGAAATTTCACGCTTAACCACCGCCGCACGCAGTGGCCGTGTGTCGCCAGCAGATTTGAAAGACGGTACCATTTCGATTTCTAATATCGGCGCATTAGGCGGTACCATAGCAACGCCGATTATT
This sequence comes from Shewanella sp. S1-58-MNA-CIBAN-0166, assembly GCF_040310085.1. Classification (NCBI taxonomy): domain Bacteria; kingdom Pseudomonadati; phylum Pseudomonadota; class Gammaproteobacteria; order Alteromonadales; family Shewanellaceae; genus Shewanella; species Shewanella sp. S1-58-MNA-CIBAN-0166. Next base: position 72,230 of record NZ_JBEOPN010000023.1, read on the forward strand.
AACAAGCCGGAAGTGGCCATCGTGGCGTTAGGTAAGTTACAAATACTGCCACGCTTTAATGCTAAAGGTGAAGTTGAAGCGCGTAAAATTATGCAAGTAAGTTGGTCTGGCGATCACCGCGTTATTGATGGTGGCACCATTGCTCGCTTCTGTAATTTGTGGAAACACTACCTAGAGCAACCACAAGAAATGTTATTAGCCATGCGCTAATGATGATTAGTGTTAATTGCACTATCTTATCCAAAAGGACGCTAACACGTCCTTTTGTTTTAAGTGGCTTTTTCGTATAATACTCGAACAATGTAAATCGATTGGAACCTGTATGAGTCTGTCGGCACCTAAAATTGAAATGATTGAATATCCGTTTCCGCCAAAACCTGCCGTGTTGTCTGACACTGAAAAAGCACAGTATAAAGCACGTATTAAACAGTTATTGATTGATCAAAATGCAGTACTTGTTGCCCATTATTATACCGATCCTGAAATTCAAGCATTAGCTGAAGAGACGGGCGGTTGTGTGTCTGATTCATTAGAAATGGCCCGCTTTGGTCGTGATCACCCAGCCAAAACATTAATTGTTGCTGGCGTTAAGTTTATGGGCGAAACCGCTAAAATCTTAAGCCCAGAAAAAACCATTTTAATGCCAACTCTTGAAGCAACCTGTTCATTAGATTTAGGTTGCCCGATTGAGCAATTCAGTGAGTTTTGCGATGCCCATCCCGACCATACGGTTGTGGTATATGCTAATACCTCTGCCGCAGTAAAAGCACGTGCGGATTGGGTCGTAACCTCAAGCATCGCACTTGAAATTGTCGAGCATTTAGACAGCCAAGATAAAAAAATTATCTGGGCACCCGATCGTCACCTAGGCGCTTACATCAACAAACAAACTGGCGCCGACATGCTGTTATGGCAAGGCGATTGTATTGTGCATGATGAGTTTCAAGCCAAAGCACTTCGTGAGCTTAAAAAACAGCATCCTACGGCGGCGATTCTAGTACACCCAGAATCACCTGCCAGTGTAGTAGAACTTGCTGATGCTGTAGGCTCTACTAGCCAGCTGATTAAAGCTGCGCAAACCATGCCAAACGACAAGTTTATCGTCGCTACCGATCGCGGCATTTTTTATAAAATGCAGCAAGCGGCTCCTGGTAAAATATTACTTGAAGCCCCAACCGGCGGCAATGGAGCAACCTGTAAAAGCTGCGCCCACTGTCCATGGATGGCCATGAACGGTTTACCCGCTATCGAAGCTTCATTAGTCGATGCCGATAAAACCAATCATGAAATATTTGTGGGTGAAGAACTTCGCATTAAAGCACTCATCCCACTCACCCGCATGCTCGATTTTGCCAAAGAATTGAACATGAAAGTGAAGGGCAACGCTTAAACGTTTAGGTTTAATGTCCATGAAAACAGAAAGCCGACATTTAGTCGGCTTTTTTGTTTTTATAAAAAGTCATTTATTTCTGCAAATACACTTATATAGAGTCCATTGAAACAACGCCGTGAGCATGGCATGGATGTCATATTAGCTTTCGCTGGTCAGAGTCACTCCTTGATATTCCATTACCATGGCATTCGTAAATCCATTGACATCAGATTGCTATCGGAAGCGCTAGGGATTTTTGACAATGGGCGAGGGCGTGACTAGCGAAGTTAAACGCTGAATTAGTCTCGATCTAAATATTCTGCTTATCAAAAGATTTAGTTGGAGCGATGAGGAGATCAATCGCTTTACCCTTTGACTTAGGTGTGAGCGAAACGCCACTAGCTTCTCGACCGAAGGCCGCATAGATCAAAAGAAAGTTAATAAACAGAAATCAACACTGCATCGAAACAATAAGAGAAGGGGATGTTGCTTACCCAGCAGCCAAAACAAAAAGCCCCGCATATATGCGAGGCTCTTAAGCTAACTAGATTTCTATCAAGTATTAAATAATATTTGTAGATTACTTAGCGTTCATTAGTGCAACAGCGTTGTCTAACATGCGGTTACTGAAACCCCATTCGTTATCATACCAAGACATCACTTTCACTAAACGACCATTAACACGAGTTTGTGTTGCGTCGAAATTCGAAGAGAAAGGATTATGGTTAAAGTCGATAGACACCAATGGTTCTACATTAATCGCTAAAACTTCAGACATTGGAGACTGTAGTGAAGCACGAGTAATGATGGCATTAACTTCTTCAACAGTAGTGTCGCGAGACGCTAAGAAGGTTAAGTCAACTAAAGATACGTTAATTGTTGGTACACGTACCGCTAAACCGTCAAATTTGCCTTGAAGCTCAGGAACCACTAAACCTACTGCAGCAGCTGCACCGGTTTGGGTAGGGATCATAGACATTGCCGCAGCACGAGCACGACGTAAATCTGTGTGATACACATCAGATAAACGCTGATCGTTAGTGTAAGAGTGGATAGTGGTCATTAAACCAGACTCAATCCCAAGCTCATCATTTAACGGCTTAGCAATAGGCGCTAAACAGTTAGTAGTACAAGAAGCATTTGAAACTACTGTCATATCAGCAGTTAATACTTCGTTGTTTACGCCGTAAACAACAGTGGCATCAACATTCTTACCTGGTGCAGAAATAAGTACTTTCTTAGCGCCAGCAATAAGGTGCGGTTGCACAGATTCTTTAGAAGTGAAAATACCAGTACATTCGAAAACGATGTCAATTTTCAACTCAGCCCAAGGTAACTTTGATGGGTCACGTTCTTGGAAAGTTAAGATCTTGTCGCCATTAACATAGATAGCTTCATCGTCGTGATCAACTTTTGCGTTGAAACGACCATGTACAGTATCGTACTTAGTTAAGTGAGCATTAATTGATGCATCACCTAAATCGTTTAATGCAACGATTTCGATTGGGTAATTTTTTTCGCTTTCGTATAGAGCACGTAAAACATTTCTACCGATACGGCCATAGCCGTTAATTGCTACACGGATAGTCATCTCATATCCCTCAAGTTAAAATAATTTGGTGGCATGTAAATCGCCTGGTTGTAAAATTACCAAATTGGCTGTAATAATCAAGCTAAATCACCTAAATATGCCGAATTAAGCCAATAATTTTGTATTTTTTTTACATTAAGCTCATTTTGAATATAAATTAAGCACAGTTTTGTAAGTTGTACACTAACGTAAGCGAGATAATATTGGCCGATTAGTGAGGTGATTTATGCTTACTTTAGTAACATCTCGCTGCGACTCTGTGCAAATTGTTTACTCATTACCGCAGAGATTAATTCAAGTGCTTGTTTATCGAGTTCTGTCGCTAATGTTTTATTACCTTTAATAATGGCCAATAACTTTTCTTCATCGGCATGGTTGTCACTCATTAACAAATTTGCTCGAGTTAACAGGTATTCTTTTTCAGCATTTTGTTGTTGCCGATATATTGATGCTAACGCTAAAAACCAATCAGCATCGATTTTGGCTGGTTCTGTTGTGGCTAACAAATGCAAATAAAGCGTTTTAGCGTCGTTAGGTGAGACTCGCACATAATAAGCTGCTAGTTGGGTAATAATGTCATTGTCGGTGAGTTCACCTTGCTTATAGGTGCGTTCAACAATGGCGAATGCGTCTTGATCGTTGAAACGCGTCCAACGATAAAATGCCAAATGCACCTCATTATTAGTGCGGGTAAATTCTTGAAGTTCAGATAATGTTTGAGTACTTACCGCAAATGCTCGCTCGCGATCTCGTGTACGGTCGGTATTCAACTTATGTTGAACCCCTGCGGCTAATTCGATGCAGTTACTGTAATTTTCTAGATAAACCAGCTGCTGATAAAGTTGTTTCCCAGTGGGTGTCGAACTCTGTTTTAACGCGTATCGATGACGGATCAAGTCGCCTTTTTCAAATCGGCACCAACTATCTTTGTGTAAATCGCTACAAAGTTCGGGATTATTTTTACAAATGAGGTCGCTATTACGGTCATTATCGCAGCCAAAAAGGCCAAATAATGCCCCAATAACTGTAAATGATGTAATTAATACAAAATTTTTGCTCAAAATCGTCTCCGAGAGGTAAATTGTCTAATAAAATTACACATTTACCGAAAATTTGTTACTAGCGAAATAACCTGTATTTCATTACAATGTCGGCGACCAACAGGGGCCACCCCCATACAATATACTAAATTATTGGTCTTTTCTTTTTGTTACTCAAACCTTTCTGAAAAAACGAGAAAAGTGAGATAAAGGATCCCTACATGAGCGCAGATAAACATTTACAGAGCTGGCAAGAACGTTTCGAAATGGCAGAAGCAATGCAACCGTTGCTTGGCAAGTTGTATCGTAACCAAGGCATTGAAGTAATGGTATATGGTAAACCATTGCTTAATGCATCAACCATCGAAATCATTAAGTCACACCGTTTAGTACGTCGTCATGTCGGTGAAAAATTACGTCTTCGTGAAAGTTTCCCATTTGTTGTAGCACTTAGCAAATTAGCGATTAAACATTGCAGAGTGGATATTGGTAAATTAGCGATTAATTACTGGCGTAATAACAAGGATGCGAGCGGTATTGAAGCTTATATGACACAAGAATTGTCAGAAGCGGTTAATCACGGTGATGATACCCCGGCTCGTGATGTTGTACTTTATGGTTTTGGTCGTATCGGCCGTTTGCTGGCACGTTTATTAATTGAACGTACCGGTAAAAGCAACAAATTGCGTCTGCGTGCCATTGTGTTGCGCGGTGGTAAAAAGGGTGATTTAGAGAAACGTGCTAGCTTATTGCGTCGTGACTCGGTACACGGACCATTTAATGGCTCTGTCGAAGTTGATGAAGAAAACAACGCAATCATCGCTAACGGCACTTATATTCAGATTATTTACGCAAATTCTCCTGATCAAGTCGATTACACTCAGTATGATATTAAAGATGCATTAATTGTCGATAATACTGGTATTTGGAAAGATGAAGAGGGTTTAGGTTTACACCTTAAAAGCCCAGGAGCTTCAAAAGTATTGTTAACGGCACCTGCTAAAGGCGCTATTAAAAATATCGTCTATGGTGTGAATGAAAACGATATTCTTGATGAAGACACAATTGTTTCAGCGGCAAGCTGCACTACAAACGCTATTACGCCAGTGTTGAAAGCGGTTAATGACAAATACGTTATTGAGAATGGCCACGTAGAAACGATTCACTCGTATACGAATGATCAAAATCTAATCGATAATTACCATAGTGCCGACCGTCGTGGTCGCAGTGCACCGTTAAACATGGTGATTACTGAAACGGGTGCCGCTAAAGCTGTTGCTAAAGCATTGCCTGTATTAGCGGGTAAGCTAACCGGTAACGCAATCCGAGTTCCAACACCTAACGTATCAATGGCGATTATTAGTGTTAATTTACAACATGAAACTAATCGTGATGAACTGAATGAATATTTAAAAGATGTCGCATTACAGTCTGGATTACAAAATCAAATTGATTTTACTGAATCGACTGAAATAGTATCTAGCGATTTAGTCGGTTCACGTTATGCCGGAGTTGTTGATTCGCAAGCGACGATAGCAGAGGGTAAACGTGCCATTTTATACGTATGGTATGACAACGAATTTGGCTATAGCTGCCAGGTTGTTGGCGTTATGCAAAAAATGCTTGGTTTAACCACATTATCATTACCAAAAAGCTAATGTGTTATAAAAACTAACCATTCATGGTGGTGAATACTCGAAAGGCGTACAAGCTTAATATCGCTGTTTATTGAGTACTTACCGTCATATTTATGATAAAGCGTCTCTTTGGAGGTGCTTTTTTATGCGCGTTGTAATTTATTTAATCATAATGATGATTTATGCATCAAACAGTCATTATGTTGCAATAAATGTGTTTTTATTGATTGACTATCGGGGCTAAAACGGTAGAATGCCATTCCGCAGTCAGGGGAAACTTCTTCAGCTGTTAAGTTTGAAAGGCATTATTGTTCTTACAAATTTAGTAAAGGTTATAGGCGATACAAATGCGACATTAGCTCAGTTGGTAGAGCGATACCTTGCCAAGGTATAGGTCATCGGTTCGAACCCGATATGTCGCTCCAATTTCTTATCTTATCCGATGGATTTGAATTTGGTTAAAGCATGGCGCGATGGCAGAATGGCTATGCTACGGATTGCAAATCCGTCGATCTCGGTTCGACTCCGGGTCGCGCCTCCACGAAATTGCGTTTGATGGTTACTTTTAGTAACGGTTAAAACAACACTTTGCCCGAGTGGTGGAATCGGTAGACACAAGGGATTTAAAATCCCTCGCTGAATAAGCGTGCCGGTTCAAGTCCGGCCTCGGGTACCATTATAATCTCTAGTAATAGAGAGTGGTGTAAAAAAGCCTCAACATTAGTTGGGGCTTTTTTACGTTTAAAATTTGTGAATTAGATTGAAAGCTCAAAATCCCTCGCGCTCTGGTTGAATATCAGGCGTGCCGCTCTTTATTAATAACAATCGTCAGAAAATTGAGCTGAATATTAAGTGTTATTGAATTGGTGGGGAGACTTTACAATAGAGGAGGATGCTGATGATAAGATCTTTGGGTTAGTCACACTTTGGAATCAAATGTTAGCTTGAAGCTAGGCTTGTCTAGGAATGAAACATAACGTGAGAGGCCTGTAACTCTATGAACCATCACGTTATGAATAGAAAAGGGTGGTGACTAAGACTGATCGTCTAGTTGAATTTGGCCTACATATAAAACAGGGGCAGCATCAATTTCATTGGCATCCATCATGGTAGCTATCCGCTCAACGGCAGACAATAATTGACTTTGTTCCCATTCTTCAAGGTTTTGATAACGCATAATAAAATGTTCTTGCAGTGGTTTAGGTGCGCTATTTAATAACGTTTTACCTGCGTCACTTAACGATAAATGAACTTTCCGTTTGTCGGTTTCGCTGCGCGTTCTAATCACCATGCCACGATTTTCTAATCGATCAATAATGGTCGTCACTGTCGCTGCACTCAAATTAATTTCTTGAGCTATTTGTTTGGCCAGTGGAGCGTCAAGTTGATCAATTTTCTGTATGACCATTAATTGTGGTCCAGTTAGACCCGATAGTTTATTTAATTGACGTGAGTGTATATCAATAGCTCTGATCACCCGGCGCAATGAAATTAATAGTTGTTCGTATTTTTCCATAATCCCCTCATAATTCACCATGCACCTTAGCAGAATTCGGCTTATTACTCATGTCCAATATCAAAAAAAGCAGAATAATGTCATAGACATTATTCTGCTTAGCTATTTTATCAGCAATTACAACTTAAAGACTGAAAGTACGTGATACCGATAATACTGCGCGGGTATCGCTTAAGTCTGTGTCCATGCTCGTGTCTTCAACGGCAACGTTGAAGTCAAAACCTTCCCAGCTGGTTAAGTACTCTGCGCGATAATGGTTGTAAGACTTGTCACCGTCCCATGCCCATTTGTCTTCGTCTTGCGAAGTAGAGCGGTCAAAACTAACACGGATGTCATGACCTTCTGCAATGGTGAAGGTATGAGCAACCATCATGATGTAATGGTCAGCATCAACACCAAAGTAATCCCATGAATACCAAAAGTTTAATTCACTTTGACCAAGCGATGAAGCATAGCCAAACTTAGTGTAAATCTCTGGGTAGTAATACTCATCAGAGGCATCATCACCATGGTAAGTGTAATATGCAATACCCGCATCTACAGACACTCTGTCTGTTAGTTCAAAATATTTACCTGCGTAAAAATCAAGTTCTAGCCAAGTGTCATCAGCACTGCCAAAGTCAACATTCGATGCCCAAGCTCCAACGTACCAACCGTCATCGGCAGCATAGTCTAGGCTAGCTTGTAAGGCAGGATCATTGTCTGTTTGGCTAACACCATTAAAGGTATAGTCAGAGGTTGCATTAACGGTTGTGCTTAACTCACCAGCCATTACTGAAGTCGGTAAAGCAAATAAGCTTAATAAGGCTAATTTTTTCATTGTGGTGTTCATCATTATTCCTTGGATCATTATTATTGTTTAGTCTGCTAATTCGATTTTAGTAAAATCGATTTTATTTTCTTTTGGAGAACGTTCTATATCAGTCACTTTACGGTAGTGCGATTTTAAAATGTATCCGAAACAACTTAATATCAAGGCAATAGCGAGAGCGCCAACCCATTGAATTTGTAAAAAGTCTAGTTTGAATAACAAGGTTAAGCCACTCAGTACCACTACATTACCGATGATATAAGGTACTTTACCAAAACGTTCAACGGTAAGGTTTAAGTTATCTGTATATAAACGAACCAGTGAATCGAGTGAGTTAATAACAAACATTACCCCTACAATCACCATTGCTAGATTATAAAAACCTGACGTATCAATACCATTCGCGCTGTAGTAGTACAGAACCGTGAACCAAATCGCGATTGGAATTGAAGGGAATACCATCATGGCTATTAATACTTGATAGGTTTTCATTCCACCCACAAAACGAGCGGTAAATTGACCAATCATAATGCTCCATGCAAACCACCAGAATAGGTAAAATTCGTGGTAATCGTTTATTGGAAGTACAAAGTTATGGATGTTGCCAAAATAGTCACCAATTAATGCAAATGTAGTAAAGAACTCACCCACACTAGAATCGTCTGATAAAAATGCGCCCGCCCACATGATGGCGATTAAACCAAAGAACAACCAGGTACTGCCTAAACTAAGATAACGAACATAGCGAATACTGGTGCTTGAATACACTGCGGCGGCAATAACCATAAACACGATTAAATAGAAGCTGCTGACAACGGTTTCACCATCACCTAATTGCGGTAAATACCATGGTAAGTTAGTTAATAATAAATAAGCGGTAAAGGCACATGTACCAATGATTACTACGTTATTAATAAACTTTATCAATGGAATTTCAAAATACTTTACTCTTGGTTCAATAACACAAAAGTAGAAGCAGGTTAAAAAGTAAAACGCCCAAATTAAGCAGGCCCAAAAACCAAACTCTATGGCTAACGGATTACTAAATCCATATTCTGGACTGGTTGCCAAATCTGCATAACCAGCAAATTCAGTTAACGGAAACATGATTAAGCCAACATCAAGCCCTGAAGTGAACAAAATGGCAATAAAGGTAAATTTACGCACCGGTGTCACACCAATGCACTGCATGTTACCCCAACGATAAATAACAAATGCGATAGCGGCAAAAGTGAATAAAATGCCTATTGATAACCAGGTCGTCATTATTTAACTCCCGGGTGAATAGTGTGTGCGAACATAATGTTGGCTCCTTGTTGTATGTTTTTTATGCCATAGAACAATTTTTAAAGGCAAAACGCCCTCAAGCCTTAAGTATCGTGATGACGATAGTTAAACCCTGATAGATTGAACTTGGCTAAATAGGCCATTTACAAAAATGTAGGTTGGCCATCAACCTGTTGTCGATGTCTATAAATGAATACACATCGACGAATGGGTGTTAATCAATTTGTCGTTTAGGCGCTTGTAATCGTTGTGATGTTTGCCATTGCTCAGCAATAGTCACTTTTGCCAAACTTGGCGCAAGAGGTTTGTTGCCTAAAATGATGTCGGCAGCGCGCTCGGCGACCATGATAGTCGGGGAGTTTAAGTTGCCATTTGGAATGGTCGGGAAAATTGACGAGTCAACCACTCGTAAACCATGAATACCGTGAACTTTTGTTTCAGAGTCGACAACCGCCATCTCATCTTCACCCATTTTGCATGAACAAGAAGGGTGGTAAGCACTTTCTACTGAGCTTCTTACAAAGCGATCAATTTCTTCATCGGTCTGTATTGATAAGCCTGGTTGAATTTCTTCACCACGATACTCATCTAAACCCGGTTGATTAATAATTTCACGGGTTAAGCGCACACACGCTCTAAAGCCTTCAATATCATCTTGATGCGATAAATAATTGAACTGAATTTGTGGCGCAACCTTGGCATCATTTGATACAACCGTTACGGCGCCGCGGCTTTTAGGTTTATTGTGGCCAATATGAACTTGGAAACCATGGCCAGCGAATGCTTCTTTACCGTCGTAACGCATAGCAGCAGGTAAAAAATGATACTGTAGATCCGGCCACTCTAAACCCGCTTTTGAGCGGATAAATCCACACGATTCGAAATGGTTAGTTGCGCCCAAACCTGATTTATTAAAAATCCAGCGAGCACCAATAAACAATTTGTTTAACGGGTCAATTTTGCCATTGAGCGATATCGGCTTTAAGCACTTAAATTGGAAGTAAAACTCTAAGTGGTCTTGCAGATTCTGACCAACACCGGGTAATTGATGTACTTGTTCAATGCCTGCGCTAGCTAACGTGCTTGAATCACCAATACCCGACAGTTGTAAAATATGCGGTGAACCAATAGAACCTGCAGATAAAATCACTTCTTTGTTGCAGTTAACATCTATTAGCTCGCCTTTACGTTCGTAACGAACGCCGACAGCCGTTTTGCCTTGCATAATCACTTTATGCACAAGCGCATGAGTAACCACGGTTAAATTAGGGCGTTTCATTGCAGGGCGAAGGTACGCATTTGCCGTAGACCAACGCACGCCGTTTTTTACGGTCATGTGCATTGGGCCAAAGCCTTCTTGCTGACTAGCATTGTAATCATCAGTGGCTAGGTAGCCGGCATCGACACCTGCATCAACAAACGCTTGATATAACGGGTTTTTCATTTCATTACCGTTATTAACCGCTAATGGGCCTTTATCACCGCGATAAACATTACCGCCAAAAGACCATGTTTCAGCTTTTTTAAAGTAAGGCAGACAGTGAGCGTAATCCCAGTCTTTTGCACCTTGTTGCTGCCACTCGTCAAAATCACGCGCATGACCACGTACGTAGACCATGCCATTAATTGATGATGAACCGCCTAACACTTTGCCACGCGGGCAATGCATACGGCGATTATCCAAATGTGGTTCGGCTTCGGTTTCAAACTGCCATGCATACTTTTTAGTATTCATAGGGATAGATAGCGCTGTAGGCATTTGAATAAAAATGCTCTTGTCGCTACCACCGGTTTCAAGTATCAGGACTTTATTGTCTGGATTTTCCGTTAAGCGGTTGGCTAATACACAACCTGCGCTACCGGCACCAACAATAATATAATCGTATTCATGAGATATTTGCGTAGACATTAATGGGTCACTCCTAAAATGGGCTTTCAAGTGACTGCATACCAACGTAAACAGCTTTTATTTGGGTGTATGCTTTTAATGTTTCAGAGCCATTCTCACGACCAATACCAGACATCTTGTAACCACCAACCGGCATTTCTGCAGGAGAGGCACCATAAGCATTTATCCAACAAATACCGGCTTGCATTTGATGAATAACACGATGTGCACGGGTAATGTCTTGCGTAAATACACCTGCTGCTAAGCCTAGGTGAGTACTATTGGCACGCTTAACAACTTCATCTTCATCAGCAAAGGTAAATACTGACATCACAGGGCCGAATATTTCTTCTTTCGAAATCGTCATCTCATCAGTGCAATCCGTAAATACAGTCGGCGCCACAAAGAAACCATTCGGTGCATTGTCAGGCGTTAATGCTGTTCCGCCTGTTAATAAGGTGGCACCTTCTTTTTTACCGATTTCAATGTAGTCGAGTACTTTTTGCTGATGGTCGCGTGAAATCAATGCACCAAAATTGGTGTCAGGGTGCATTGGGTCTCCGCAAACGATGTTTTGTTCGGTACGTTCTTTTAAGCGTTGGATAAAGCGCGGATAAATATCTTGCTGCACAAACACGCGAGTACCGTTGGTACACACTTCACCTTGAGTATAGAAATTCGCTAACATTGCTGCTGATACCGCATTTTCAACATCGGCATCATTAAAGATAATCAATGGCGACTTTCCGCCTAGCTCCATGGTCACGTCTTTTAGTGAACCCGCAGCAGCGGCCATCACTTTTTTACCGGTTCCGACTTCGCCCGTAAATGACACTTTAGCGATATCTTCATTGGTGGTTAGCCATGCGCCAACTCTACCGTCACCTTGAACAACGTTAAATACGCCATTTGGTACACCCGCTTGAGTGAATATTTCTGCTAAACGCATTGCGCCACGAGGTGTTTCTTCTGAAGGTTTAAAAATCATTACGTTGCCGCAAGCCAATGCAGGGGCTGCTTTCCAACAAGCAATTTGTAACGGGTAGTTCCATGCGCCAATACCAGCACAAATACCTAATGGCTCACGGCGAGTATAATAAAAGTCAGCGCCAACAGGCTGTTGATTGCCTTCAATACTTGGGGCGAGTCCGGCAAAGAACTCTATAGAGTCAGCACCAGTAACGATATCGACAACCGAGGCTTCTTGCCATGGCTTACCGGTATCCAATACTTCACCTGCAGCAAGCTCATCATTTTGCTCACGGAGTAGGGCAACGGCTTTTAATAAAATGCGGCTACGTTCTATCGGCATCATCGCTGACCAAACTGCAAAACCTGCTTTGGCACTCTCTATGGCGGCTTTTTGCACAGACTCGGTTGCTACTTCAACTAAATAGCTGACTTCTCCAGTAGCAGGATTGATCACTTCAAATGTTTCGCCTGTACCGTTTGATTGGTATTTTCCATGGATATAATTTTGATAAATAACTAACGATGACATTATTCTACTCCGTTGTGCACGATCACAGCCTTGATAAAGGCTTTAGATAAAATTTGGGCTTGTTTAAAATCTTCTATTGGGGTGGTACTCAACGCACTGCGTAACCAAAAACCATCAATTACTGCCGCTGTTTGCTTGGCTGCATTAACTGCTGCTGCATTGGGTAATAATTGTTTAAACGAAAAAAGCAGGTTGCTGTATAACCGCTGACTATTAATGTTTTGCAATCTTGCTAACCCAGGATCGTGCATCGCTTGGGACCAGAAGCTTAACCATGTTTTTGTCGCGGCTGTTGAACGTTGTAATTCGGTAAAGTTTGCTTCCACGATCATTGAAAGCCGATCTATTGGGGTTAATGTTTTGCCTGACGTTCTTGTCAGTAATGCTTGCTTCAATTCCTCTAACAGAAATTTCTGCGTGGCTTCAATTAACCCTTGTTTACCACCAAAATAGTGGCTGATGATCCCTGATGACATTCCCGCCAATCCACTAATGGTATTAATAGTAGTGTTTTGTAACCCATGACGTTCGATTGACATTAACGTGGCATCTATCAGCTGTTGTTGTCTGACGTTTTTCATTGTAGGTCTTGACATAAAAGGGGTCCGTTATCTGTATTAAGAGTTGTTAATTGAACGCTCAATTAATAACGATACTAATGATTAGTGCTGTAATTATCAAGTTATAACTTGATATAGATCACAACATTCCAGTGACAAAATAAGATAGGAAACTAATAATAAAAAATAAGGCGCTGTTCTATATAGGTTAAATGTTATCTGGCTTTGGTTGATGGTTTGTTGTAAAAAACGAAGACATTTTACATAAAATCATTACAGCTGCAGTTATTTTTAGGTTTTTGATTGATAAAATATCATTTTAAAATAGGCGTTATGTCCCTAAATAGCCTCATTCGTGCAGATATAGATTGTAGAGCCATGAGCTTGGTATTGATTGAAAAACGGCAGAGTCATTGAGCACATAGCGTGAGTTATATTGATTAAATCTGTTTGTTTTAGCCAATTTTCACCAGTATTTTTTTGAGTGTGTCACTATACAACCACAGCCTTATTCTCTCCGACTAATGTTAGGTGTTAATGTTATCCATATGGGTGATGTATTCTGCTAAGTGTTCAGTGTTTCAGTGTTTCAGTGTTCAAGGATTAAGAATTGGTTATTAAGGACTGGGGAGGGCAGCTTGTTTAACTCTACAGCCTGAATAATGTCACCAACGATGATCTGGATTTATCATAGAGACGTGATAGAAAAACAATAATCATGCTATAACCTTATTTAAAGGTTTAAATAGCAAGATGATTAGATAAGAGGAACACAGATGGGCAGTGCATCAATGATCATGTGGAGTGTGCTATTTGGCGCTATAGGCATGGGGTATTTTGTTTATGGTAAGCGCCAAAGGGCGATTGTTCCCTTGTGTGTAGGAATGGCATTAATCGTGTTTCCTTATTTTGTTGCCAGCGTGACTACTTTGCTGATTATGGGAATAATCTTAGTTGCGATACCGTACTTTATCCGGCTTTAGTTGCTGTAGGCATTATTGTTTATCCGTTTATCACTCAGAGTTATGTATTGCCTAAGTTAGTTTGGAATATGGCCTGCGGCCACTAACGTTGTGGCGCTTCACCCACACCAGAGCAAAAGGAAACCAACGGCTGTTCGCTCTTTATTCTTTATAAAAGAATTAGCCCAGCCACCCGGCAACATTTTCCCAATTGACTTAAATATTAGATGCGAAAAGTCGCCATGGGGATTTATCCAGCGTTGAACTTCGTTTGTAGCCTCACTTCGGCCCATCTTGTATTAAGGAGTGAAAATACTAATGCGCATTTCTTTAACGGCTTCAAGTTAAAAGTTGAATTTGGCCTTTTTCAAGACAAGAAAGCTAGTTCGTTTTTGACCCATTCCTTGCTAGGGATGCCAATTCACTGATTTCAACTTACTGAATAATTTTCAGTCTATTCGGGTAATAAAGGTTTGCTCGTCATCCACAAACGCTACAAAGCCTCCGTGATAGATAAATACCCGACCACGCCCCTCAACTAAGCAGGCAAGCTGTGGGTAAAAATCTTCTTCGTTACCCTGTCTTTGATATGTGCCGATATCGGTGATTACGCCTCTGAGAGTAGGCAAATATCTATAAGTTCGCTTTGCTTGATCAACCAGTTTCAATTCGCTGGCGGTAGAGAAGCAAGAGGGTATCGTACCGGCTTCTTCGATAAACATAGTTTTCAGTTCTTCAAAAGCTGTGATCACTAGCCAGTCGATGCCGTTAACATGATGGATAAACATTGAGTTTCTCGGTAATTCTGATGCGGAGATTTTAACATTATCAGGGGCAGAACGTAGTAGAGATTTAGTAATTCTGTGCAATTTACGGTCATTCACTAGGCCACCTTGAAACACGTCTTTGCCCCAAAACTTGCTAGCACTCAGTAGATGATAAGAAAGCTTACAACTAAATTAACCTACAAATTCTCATCTTTACCTGGCATTTAACTTTTAATAATAGAAATTAGAATTGAAGTTGCTCGTACTGGCATTGGGGATGGGGGTATTGACGCAGATTATGTTCCGCTATATCTAGCATCCCGCTAGCCATGCCTGCATAGGGTTAACTATGAATATCATGATTAAAGGCTAAATTATATTAGCAGCCTTGACCGCCTCGACAAAGGTTCTGGAAACTGGCACTTCAAGGTGATTGGTTAGCAGTAATGACATTTTTCTGTTTTCTTTATTGACCGACACAACTGCCTGATTAGCTACCCACCAGGATCGATGTGTTTGTATACCAGGAAACCCTTCTAGCTGCATTAAGGCATCTTTTAAGCGCATTAATAGCATATGTTGGCCTTGGTCTGTGTGCACTTTTAAATAGTGGTCATCCATTTCTAAACACAGTAATTGTCCGCGCTTTTCTAATGGTAATAACCCCATAAACTGGTCAATTTGAAGGGCATTTATATCATTGTTTTGTTGATGCTGTTCAATGACCTTTTGCGATTGCTCAATGACGTGTTGTGATTGTTCAAGTTGCTGTTTTTGATGATTAACATGATTTTGTAACATGCTGACAAAGGTAATAATGCTGCCAATAACCAGGGTGTTAGGCAGCGCGAGTAGAAAATTATCAGCTAAATGTAATGTGTGTTCAAAAAATAGCCAGCCAATAAAAGGCACAATTAGGCTCATTATTAGGCTGGCTAATAGTGATGATATTGCTACCCGTTGCCAGAGCGTAGTGATGCTTTTTGCTAAGTATTTATGGCCTAAATTGATCAGTGGCATATAAATTAAATAGCCACAAATACAGGTAAACACCCAGTAACTCATCGACAATAATAGGGTGAATTGATCCATGCCGAAGGGGCGCATAAAGCCAATAAATAATCCAATAAACACCACAATAAGCAGTTGGCGCAGTAATTTGTTTTTAGTGGGTTCAGATTTTAGTTGTTGATTATTTGAGGGTATTTCACGATTCGTCAAAGGTACACATTCCTTTTTAGTTACATTTTACGAAGTTTTTGGGTCACTTTACGAAAAGCGACTTTAATTTTTTATCGCTCCATTCTATCGTCTTTTCAACACGAAGCAATGGCGAGATTGGCTCGGCTTATGTCGATGCGAACTGCCAATTAAGATAACCCCTTTATCACAGACGATAGGAACATAAAAATGACTAGATTAACGACTAAACTGACTGGCACATTGACACATAATGCCGCGACTCAATTCACTCAGACTAACAGTAGCAATATGAGTAAATCATCGTTATTAGCCGTTTCATTGCTGTTTGTATCAATGTGGGTTAATTCATCCACTTTTGCTGCGGATATTAAGCTTGAGATTACAGGGGTCAATGCCCAGCAAAGTAAGATTTATGTGCAGCTGTTTAATGGTGAAGATAATTACTTAAATGGCAATGCGCTAACAGCGACTTACATTCAGGCTGAAGCGGGGCTTAATTTTGTGTCTTTTACCGATGTTCCCGCAGGTGAGTATGCGGTGCGCTTTTTTCAGGACGAGAATAATAACGGCACGTTAGACACCAATTTATTTGGTTTGCCGTCTGAAGGGTATGGTTTTTCTAACAAGGCTAAACCTAATTATGGTCCGGTTGCTTATACGGATGCTGCTTTCACAGTCACTGAAGACGCATCAACCCAGATTAACCACACACAAATCATTTATTAAGCCACTCATTTGGGAGATGGCAATTCTAGAGATGACAATTTTAAAGGTGACAATTTTGGAGGTGAGCATGCAACGCAGACAGTTTTTAAAAGGCATGGGAATAATAGGCGCATCAAGCATGTTGCCCGGTGCAGTGAATGCGTTGGCATCTTCTGCTCCTACTGTGGTTAATATTAAGCAGCAATTTAATCAGGCGCTGGCACAGCACCCTGAGTTAATTGGTTTTGCCAATGTTGACGCTAACTTTGAGCCACAACCGCTGACGATTGAAGGGCGTATTCCTGCCGATTTACAAGGTGTTTTTTATCGTAACGGCCCTGGCAAATATGAGCGTGGCGATATTCGTTATCTACATGCTTTTGAAGGCGATGGTATGTTGCAGCGTTTTGAGATTAGCGACCAAAAAATAGTCCACCGTGGCCAATTTATTAACACGCCTAAGTTTGCTAAAGAGCAACAGGCGCAGCAGTTTGTTTATTCAGGCCCTGATACTAAAATTGCCCATGCTTTGCCTGTGACCAGCGCTGATACGGTTAATACCGCTAATACTAATATTATTGCGGTGGGAGATGATCTTTGGGCGCTGTGGGAGGCGGGATCTCCTACCCAAATTGACCGGGATACCATGCAGTTTACTCAACAGGTTAATTTAGGCGCAGGGTCTAAATATGACAACAGTTTACAAGGACTGCCTTTTTCGGCACATCCTAAAGTTGACCCTAATGGGGATATTTGGAATTTTGGTTTACATCCATCAGGTCAGGTGGTGATTTATCAATTAGCGGCTAATGGCAAAGTTAAAAATGTGGGTCTAATTAATAGCCAATACCGTGGCGGTATGTTGCATGACTTTTTGATTACAGACAAAAGTGTGTTGATCATTTTACCGTCATTGTTTGTTGATAAGGTGATTGAAGGCAATTTTGCCCATACTCAATATAATAGCGATATTCCAATGAGTGTATTTGTGATAAATAAGCAGTCACTTAAAGTGACTAAACGCTTTGAGTTACCCGCAGGTTTTGCGTTTCATTATGGTAATGCGTGGGAAGAAGCCAATGGCACCATTCACTTTGACGCCAGCCTGTACCCTAATGTTGATGTGCTGCATAAGTTGGCCAATGTGATGCAAGGTAAGATGTCGCAGGCAAGTGTCAAGGCGCAAACAGCCCTGTTTAGTTTATATATTGATGGCACTTATGATATGCAAACCGTGGGCGATAGCAGTGAGTTTCCGCGGGTATGCGACCATCTTGTGGGGCTTAAAAATCAGTATTTGTATCACTTATCAGCTAAATCTAGCAGCTTATGGAGCGATACCTTATCGTCTTTGCATATTGATACCGGTGCTACGCAGCATTATCATTTTGGTGATGATTACCTGGTTGAAGAGCATGTTAGTGTTTGCCCTAAAGGCGTTGAGGGCAACGGCTACTTAATGGGTACTGCATTGCATGTGCCGAGCAAACGTACTTGCTTGAATATTTTTGCGGCGAATGACTTAGCTGCAGGGCCATTAGCCAGAGCCTGGTTACCTTACCATTTACCGCTTGGGTTTCACGGCAATTTTATGGCTAGTTAAGTGTGAATGACTTACTTTAATAGATTTGGCCTCTTAGCCTTAACCTTTTAGATTTGAATTTAGTCGACTCAATTATTTTTATGGGTTGATATATTTGCTAAATAAAGCGCAAAAAACTCATCGTGAGGAGGGGGAATTAACATGGCTATAATTATTGCTGATTCAGAATCATACAATTGATATGCTTAAGTCCGAAATAACTCTATGTCGATGACTTAAGTGGCATTGTTCATTTGGTCATCTAATTAGCGGTCGACCACAAATGTCTTTCCTAGTGTTTACCATTGCACTTATCGTAATGTGATAATGAACTATAAAGCATTAGCTGTAACGCACTTTTGTCCAAAAATGAGTTGGTTTTAATTAAAAATAGATGACCTTAACTCTGATTTTAAAGCCTGTTTTGGTTGATTTTGAATGTAAGACAGTACGGCGTTCAAATTATTCAAATGATTTAGCTACTACAAGATGGTACATGGCCATGGTTCAATGAAAAGTTAAAATGCTATTATTGGGTACAATTTATCCTCAAGGATATTGGTGTGATGAACGATATTTTATAAATAAAGGCTTCTTGGATTGACGCGCTAACGCGTTCTGTTTTTTTAGGTTTTAGTTCAATATATACGTACAAATATTAATAATATTAGGAAGATAAATGCGTACATCAAAAATAATATATTTCACAATTTTTATACTCGTCATGTTTTCTTCTTGTATTGCAGTTTGGGTATATTATCTTAAAGAGGGCAAAGATTTACTGAGTTTTACAATATCGACAGTTGGCTTCTGCATTGCACTATTAGCTCTATTTATAGCTGTCAGGACGTATACATCAATCGATAGTGTGAACAATATAAGCAAAATGGAAGGTAACATTCTTGATAATGAGCACTATGTAACTTCTCTTCCTGAGTTAATCAATCAATTTAAGCCCCCTGTGTCAGGATAGTTGTCGCCTCAATTAATTTACAAATAAACAGGGAGCGGTAAGTTACAGCAAGTGAATT